>NZ_AUTN01000058.1:0-93036 GCF_000497955.1 Pseudoalteromonas sp. TAE56 | reverse complement strand
GGTATAAACGTAGAGGTAATGCTTAGCGATGGTATTGTCAGTGATGCAGCCGCCGGTGCTAATAATATTAAGCTTAATCAAGATGTTAAGTTTTCTCAGCGTGAGCTTGATATTTTAGAAGTTCATGAAGGGTGGATACACGTAGGTACCACTCAAAATGGTCTAGCTCAGCCGTATTTAACGTGTTTAAGTAAAGGTACGCCTAGCTCCACTATTACCCAAGAAGGCTTAGCGGTATTAACCGAAATTATTACATTAAAATCGACCCCAAGGCGTTTATCTAAATTAGTTAACCGGATTCAAGCAGTTACAAAGGTAATAGATGGCGCTGAGTTTGTAGATATATACCGTGATTATGTAGCGCAAGGCTTATCAAAAGATGACAGTTACACACTTGCGCAGCGTGTATTTAGAGGTAGTACGCCAACAGGTCTGCCTTTTACAAAAGATATTGCCTACATTAAAGGCTTTGTGCTGGTTTATAACTTAATACGTGTGGCAATACAGCTAGGTCGAATCGATAGGCTCCCTTTATTATTGGTAGGTAAAATATCGATAGATGATTTTAGATTAATATCGCAGCTTCATGATTTAGGTGTAATAGAGAGCCCGCAGTTTGTGCCGCCACACTTTAAAGATTTACGCGGTTTGGCCACTTGGTTGAGCTTTGGTCGCTTTATTGGTGACTTATCGTTTGAAAAGTTAGAAAACGATTATAAACCGTTATTTTTATAATTAATTAACATAACTTACCAACATAAAAAAAGCCCATAATGGGCTTTTAAAATAAAGTACTTTAGGTTTAGCTATCGAGCGTTGGTGCTTTCAAATATTTTGTCAGCTGAGGCTGCTACAAAACCAGTATAAAGCTCGCCGTCTGCTTTAGGGTAACGAATCGCAAACTCATAAAAGCAGCTAGGAATGCTCATATCACCGTCACTAAAGGTCACTGAGTATTCATCAGCCAGTGTTGACGATTGCTCTAGTAACACCTCTGGTGAGCCTTTAACTTCGCCGCCTGACGTATTAAGCGAAAAGCCAGCATCTTTTAGAGCTTGGTTAACATCATGAATGTTATCAAACTTAGCAAGCGTATTAATGTTTACGGTAAAGTGATTGGCACGGTAACCCCACGCCGACATCCACGCTGCATATTCGCTTTCAGCTAGCAGTTGTTTGTAAGTATCGGTGCTTACTTGCCAATGCGTGCCTGAATACAAAAAGTTATCAGCAGTTACTGCGCTTTCATCAATTTGGCTTACCATGTCAGTTACGATGGCTTGTAACTCTGGCGAGCATTTTTCTACTAACAGTTCAGAGATAAACACTTTTGGCTGATTAGGGTCGCTATGCTCGTAGTGCTTTGCGTAAAGTTTTTTAGCTTCAAAGTGGTACTCACCACATTCTTTGTAACCAATCGCTAGAAAGTGCGCTGCGAGTTTTTCAAGACCCACTTTTTCAATATTAAATGTACGCAGCGCAATATGATCGTTAATGATGTCATCTTTTTGCGTTGACCCTAAAAGGTCATGAATTTTGTCTGCCGATGGAGTTACGTTTAAGTAATTTTTCCAAAGGTTATTAAATAATGTATTTACATCAGTATGCATGTTAAGTCCTTAAATCTAAAATTTGGTTTTATTACTTATTCAATTATTAAGCCCGGCGCTAGGGTTTGCGGTAAGCTCACTTTGTCTGACTCAACAGATGCTACAGGGTATGCGCAATAATCGGCGGCATAATAGGCACTGGCTCTGTGATTACCACTGGCGCCAATACCGCCAAATGGAGCTGCACTTGAGGCACCCGTAATAGGGCGGTTCCAGTTAACAATACCAGCACGAATACGCTTTAAAAAGTAAGTGTAGTCATCTTCACTGTCGCTAAGTAAACCTGCAGATAAACCAAAGCTTGTGTTGTTGGCTTCAATGATTGCGCTGTCAAAATCATCAAAGCGATATACTTTAATTAGCGGTCCAAAATGTTCTTCATCTGGCATGTTGGTAATGTTTGTTACATCGATAATGCCCGGGCTTACAAAGCCCGTGCTTGGTTTTAATTGCTTAAGTTCAACAAGGATTTGTGCGCCTTTTGAGACTAATTCACTTTGCGCGGCAACCATACCCAGTGCTGCTTTTTCGCTTATCATCGCACCCATAAAAGGCTGCTCTGTAGCAAAGCTGTCGTCTACAACTATATTTTTAGTTGCGCTTATTAGCTTTTCTAAAATAGCATCGCCGTTGGCTGATTTTTCAATAAATAAGCGGCGTGCACACGTACAGCGCTGACCTGAGGTAATAAAGCCTGATTGAATAATATCGTGCACAGCAGCGCTTACATCACTCACATCTTTTACAATCAGTGGATTATTACCGCCCATTTCAAGCGCTAAAATCTTACCGGGGTGTCCAGCAAACTGTTTATGTAATAAGTGACCTGTGTTTGAGCTACCGGTAAAAAACAAGCCATCTATATCTTTATGAGAGGCAAGTGCTTTACCTGTTTCAATTTCACCTTGCACAAGGTTAATGACGCCTGCAGGTAAGCCCGCTTTTAGCCAAAGTGAGAGGGTAAATTCTGCCACGTGCGGAGTAAGCTCTGATGGCTTAAATACCACAGTGTTGCCAGCTAGAATTGCAGGAACAATATGTCCGTTTGGTAAATGCCCAGGAAAGTTATACGGGCCAAAAATAGCCACAACGCCATGCGGTTTGTGTCTAATAAACGCTTTAGCACCGGGCATTGGGTTTTCGGTTGTACCGGTACGCTCATGGTAGGCTTTTACAGATATAGCTACTTTACCTGTCATTGCGCCTACTTCGGTGCGGGTTTCCCATAATGGCTTTCCTGTTTCGCGTGCAATTATGGTCGCAAATTCTTCGCTGTGTTCTTTTAATTGTGCTGCGAAGCTTTCAAGAATGACTATACGCTCTTCAAGTGGTTTGTCTGCCCATTGTAATTGCGCAGCTCTGGCTGCTTTTATAGCCGAATCTACTTGATCAGCGTTTGCGCCATTACCTTGCCATACGACATCGCCATTACTTGGATTGATTGACTCAAATACTGGGCCAAGGCCTGTATGCCATTGGTTATTAATTAGGTGTGTATTCATAAATTATTTACAGGCGGAAAAATCGCGCTGCGTCTCCTTGGCTTAAATTAAGTGCCTTAGCCACATCTTGGCTAATGACGAGAGTATGTTTCGCATGATTGTAATGTGCGTCTTTGGTAAATGTTGCTCTAAAGCCACTTACGCCTTGATTACATACAGCCAGCGTATCTGAGCTATTTTGTGATATGTGATCAAGCTCACCAATAGTAATAGGGCAAACTTGAGAGTCGCGAATGCTGCGAATATTACCAAGCTTTGCTTCAACCGTTGGGCCTGCGTCAAATAAGTCAACGTAGCCTCTGTGCTCAAAACCTTCTTTTTCTAATAATTTTAGCGCAGGTTTTGTTTTTTCATGCACATGGCCAATAACAGCTTGGGCTTTTTTGCTAAGCAAGTTCACATAAATAGGGTATTTAGGCATTAACTCGCTAATAAATACCTTATCGCCTAAGCCCACTAAGTGATCCGCTTCTGGAAATTCGATACTAAAAAAGTGTTCTTGCAGCCATTGCCAAAAAGGAGAATGGCCATCTTCGTCGCTAACACCGCGCATTTCTGCGATAACAGTATCGGCAAAACGCTCGCTATGCTGAGCCATAAACAAAAAGCGTGAACGCGATAAAAATCGACCCGTTAGGCCTTTACGACTATTTTCGCGCAAAAATAATGTGCATATTTCAGAGCAGCCTGTGTAGTCGTTACACATGCTTAAAATATCAACGGTGTTATATACATTTAAAGTAGGTGAGTGGTGTACTGTTTTACCTAAATGATAATGATATAAAGGCACCGATAAACCTACCGCAGCTTCTATAGCGGTTGTACCAATAACGTCACCTGTTTCACTGTCTTCTAAAACAAATAAATAGCTTTCATCAAGTGGCTGGTTAATGTTTTTGGCAAAGCTTTTTTCAGCACGTTCAATTTTTTCTTTAAGCTGTGCATCGTCCACAGGCAAAGAGGTAAACCCATGGCCTGACTCAATTGCTATTTGTTTAAGCGCTTCAAAATCATTGGCAGTAATAGGACGTAATACTTGCATTTATTGCTTGCTCCAATAGCACGCCAGTAGGCGTGCTAATTTAAACTATATTAACCGTTTACTACATCGCTAACCGCTTTTTCAAAGCGCGCTAAGCCTTCTTTAATATCTTCAAACGGAATAACTAAAGACGGTGTAAAGCGAATTACATTCATGCCAGCTACAAGGTTCATTAAACCATTATTAGCACTTGCTACTAAAAAGTCGCGTGCACGGCCTTCAAATTTGTCATTTAATACTGCGCCAATTAATAAGCCTTTACCACGCACTTCACTAAACACGTTGTATTTTTCGTTAATTGCGTTTAATCCGTCACGGAATAATTGCTCGCGCTCTTTAACACCGTTTAGTACATCTGGTGTATTTACTGTATCAAATGCAGCTTCTGCAACAGCACATGCAAGTGGGTTACCACCGTAAGTAGAGCCATGCGTACCAATTTTTAAGTGCTCAGCAATGTGTGTGCGAGTGATCATAGCGCCAATAGGAAAACCACCGCCTAATGCTTTTGCCGTTGTTAAAATGTCAGGTACAACCTCTAAGCCTTCGTAAGCGTATAAATCGCCTGTGCGGCCAACACCTGTTTGCACTTCATCAAAAATAAGTAGCGCATTGTGTTTAGTACAAAGTTCACGTACTTTTTTAGCAAAACCATCTGTTGGTGAAATAATACCGCCTTCACCTTGCAATGGTTCCATCATAACGGCACATGTTTTATCGCTGATCAGCGCTTCAAATGCAGCAATGTCATTAAAGTCACAATGTACTATGTCAGCAGGTTTTGGACCAAAGCCATCTGAGTAAGCGGCTTGTCCGCCAACGGTTACGGTGAAAAAAGTACGGCCGTGGAAACCTTTATTAAATGCAATTATTTGCGTTTTTTCAGCGCCGTAAACATCAAGTGCAAAACGACGGGCTAGCTTAAGCGCCGCTTCGTTTGCTTCTGCGCCTGAGTTTGCAAAGTAAACTTTATCAGCAAATGTGGCTTCAACCATTTTTTGAGCTAAACGAAGTGCTGGCTCATTAGTCATAACATTCGATAAATGCCAAATTTTTTCGCCTTGCTCTTTTAATGCTTTAACTAATGCAGGATGACAGTGACCCAAACAGTTAACGGCAATACCACCAGCAAAATCAATAAATTCATTATTATTTTGATCCCAAACGCGTGAGCCTTCACCGCGAACTGGGATAACAGCAGAAGGATTATAGTTTGGTACCATTACGTCGTTAAATAAGTCTCTTGTTACTTGCATTTTGTACACCTAAATTGAAGGGCTTAGATAAAAGATTAGTTGCTAAATCAAAGAAGAATATAGCCTTTATTCTTCAGCAAACACGTTATTATTTCTTGTAGGGCGTCATTATCGAAGGTTAGCTGTTAAAATTGCAGTGCTATTTTGTGAAAAATGATTAAAATAAAAGTCAAAATAACGAAACAAATAACCATTATGATAACTCCACAAGATGAAAAGCTACTATCTGTATTAAAAACAAACGCAAGAGCCAGTATTTCAGACCTTGCTCGCATGCTTGATTTATCTCGTTCAACGGTACAAAGCCGTATGCTTAAATTAGAAGAAACGGGTGTAATTAAAGGGTATAGCGTAGATTATGGAGATGACTACCTCAGTAAAATGGTATCAGCTCATGTGTCTATTAAAGTTAAGCAAAAATTAACAACTAAAACAAATATTGAGCTTAAGCAAATTGATGCAATTTCGCAGCTCTATGCCATAAGTGGTGAGTTTGACTTAATTGCTGTGGTACAGGCTCAAAATTTAGAGCAATTAAGCCATTTACTTGACGATATAGGAAATCTTGATGGAGTAGAGCGCACAACGTCATCGGTTATTTTAGAGACTAAATTTAAGCGATGAACCAGAGCATTTATGATCCCAGCAGCAAATTAATTTGTTGCTGCATTGATTGTGATAGGTGTTGTTTTTGCTCTTTTAATCACTTCTTTGGTTGCTTCATCTAATTTTATAAAATAAGCATTACCGCCTATGCCTTTAAACTCTTCATCTGTAAATACAATGGTGTTGTCGTCAAAAAAGGTGACCGCTTCTTTTTGTGTAACAATTCCTAAATCTATTTTTGAAACATCACCAGAGAAAAATTTATCACCTTCAAAGTTTTCAAATAACCAAAGACTGGTTGAATCAAGTAAGACTAATTTTTTACGATCAGGGCTAAGCGCTGCAGAGGTTATCCAGCATAGTTTTTCAAGCGTGGTACATGTTTTAAAAGAGTCGATTAACTCAGCCTTAAAATTAGCCGCATGATCGCCTACTTTATACACTTTAGTAATACCATCGAAAGGCTCAGTACGGTTTTTGGTAAATAAATATAAGTGACGACCTAGTGCTACAAATGCCTCTAAATCAAAATTACGGTTATTAGGTTTTATTGGACTGCCATCCATTTCGGGGTAGGTGAACTTGATTATTTCGGCTTGGGTTGTATCTGTTTTTATATCTATCGGGTTTTCTATTTTATAAATAGTGAGCCATCTACGGTCGTTTTTGTTATTGCCAAAATCCCCTAAAAAAAAGTGCCCAAATTTATTTTGGGTCATATCTTCCCAGTCAATATTTTTAGCGTTTTCAACTAGTATTTCTTTGGCGATAGAGCCATCTTGATTAAGGCGGTAAAGCTTGGGTTCATTGCCTCCATCGTTTATCGCCCATAGACGTTTTTGTTTATCAAATTCAATACCTGAGATTTCTTTTAATTTAGGATCAACTGAGATTTCTTTTTTACTATAAAGGGTATAGATTGAAGAACCAACAAGTGTGGCTATTATTAAAAAGGCGATTGCTATAGTTATTAAAATGCTTTTTTTCAACATGAAAATTATGATATTTCAGAGTATTAAGATGCTGTGTATTATCACTGATGAAAGTACAGAACAAAAGGGTTTTATAAATTTAGGCAATACTTTTGGATTATTTCACGTTAAATTCAGTTAATTAAATAATATGTGATGTACGCTTAGTTGGTTCAAATATTGCTCTGTACTAATGAGCTTTTTAAAAAAGATTGTTTATATACTAACCGCACTTTTTAGGTGCAGAAAAAATGAATTGTTGCACTGTAATAATGCGTAAATAAAGTTTTGGTTAACTTAAAACGTGTTTAATGATTTTGAATGGAATCCACATCGCCTTTTTGTTTAGTTGTATGGCCTGTGGCAAAGATTAAGTACCCTTTTTGGTTTAGTTGGAGCCTGCTATGTTGAATAAACGTTTTTTTAAAACAAAAGATGAAGCTGAAGTAACCTTTGAATTCTCTCATCCAGAGGCTGAAGAAGTTTGCTTACTAGGTGAATTTAATGATTGGCAACCTGTGCCAATGAAGCTTAATAAAAAACAAGGTGTGTTTAAATTTAAGCAACGCTTACCTATCGATCAACAATTTCACTTTCGTTATTTAATAAATGGAGACATTTGGGATAACGACCACCAGGCTGATGGTTATATTGGCAATACATTTGGCACAGAAAACAGCATAGTAAATACTCAACGCATTAATTAAGGCGATTCAATGGATGCTCTTTCGCAGTTGTTTTATCTGCATGGTATTGGCTTTGAATTCACTAAGTATACAGGTGAACAAGTGTTTTTTAGTGAAGACACGCGTAAACGTGCTTTGCAATGTTGTGGTGTTGATACAAATAACGAAGCTGAAATAACTCAACTAACTTATGATTTAGATGCATCGCTTTGGCTGGATTTAGTACCCAGTGTGAGCTTAGTTGAGCAAAAAACATGTGTTTTAAAGCTTCGTATAGATGAACGTCAGCAGTATTTAGCCGCTAATATTAATGTTCCTTCTCTTGGGATGAATATAGTTCTTGAGAACCTTTATAATTTGGCGATTACAGGTGAATATTATTTACATGGCGTTCGCTATATTGAGCTTGCACTGCCTTTAGAAACGATGCCAATAGGTTACCATGAAGCACAGGTTCAAGTAGGTGAACAGCATGCAATTACGCAACTTTGGTATGTGCCTGAGCAAGTTTACCAAGTTGAAGACAAAAAGCGCACTGGGTTATCTATTCAGCTTTACACATTAAAAAATAAAGCTCATTTAGGTATTGGCGACTTTGACGATTTACTAACGCTTACAAAATTATGCAGCTCGCAAAATATGGATTACATATTACTTAATCCACTGCATTTGTTATTTGCTGATATGGCAGAGCGAGCCAGCCCTTATAGCCCTAATAGCCGGGCTTTATTAAACCCTCTTTATATTTCTATAGTATTAAGCGAAGACGCACAAAATAACGCAGTTTTACATGACCTCATGCAACGAGACGATGTAATCACACTTATAAAAAGTAATGATCAATTTATAGATTATGAAAATGTAAGCCGTATAAAGTATGCGTTATTTGAGGCGCTTTATAATCAGTTTGAATTAACGGCAAGTGATGAGCGTCGCCGTGCATTTACAGATTTTTGTGATACTCATTCAACTACGTTAAAGACCCTCGAATCAGATAACGTAACATTTGATTATTACTTGCAGTGGCAAGCGCATATGCAATTGGCATTGTGTCAAAAAAGTTGTGCAGAGCTAGGTATGGCAATTGGCTTAATTAACGACTTAGCCGTTGGCTGTGCGGGTGATGGGGCTGAATTTAAAAATCAAAAGCCACTGTTTAGCCAAGGTGCAAGTGTAGGTGCTCCACCTGATCCATGGGCCGAAGCTGGCCAAAATTGGGGGCTTCCAGCACTAAATCCTCGAAGTCTTAGTAATAATCACTACCAATATTATCGCTCGCTCATTCGCGCAAATATGCAAAATGTAGGTGGACTTAGAATTGACCACGTAATGGCTATTAGGCGCTTATGGTGGTGCTTTGAAAATAATGGCGAACAAGGTGGCTGTTATGTTTACTACCCGTTTGAGCACTTACTCGCCATTTTAAAAATTGAATCACATATTAATCAGAGTATTGTTATTGGAGAAGATTTAGGCGTTGTGCCGCCAGAGGTAAGGCAGGCTCTAGCTTCAAGCGGTATATTTTCTAACAGCTTATTTTATTTTGAAAAACAACACAGTGGAGAGTTTTTAGCGACAGATGAGCTAGCAGCACAGTGTTTGTTAATGATAGCCAATCATGATGTACCGCCTTTTACAGGTTGGTGGCAGCATGCTGATTTAAATATTAAGCAACAATACAAGCTTATAACTTGCAGTGAATACGAGCAATTAAAGCAACAACGAATAGAAGAGCAGCATAGGATACTACGATTTATTAATCGCCATACCAATACGACCGAGCTTTTATTAGATAGTAATTCAGTCGAAGTATATAACGCACTAGCATTGTGTTTGGCAGGTTCTCAATCGCGTCTATTTGCAATTCAAATAGACGATTTAGATGAGCAGAAATACCCGGTTAATATCCCCGGGACAGATAAAGAATATCCTAATTGGCGACGTGTATTAACGCATACCAGTGAAGAAATATTTACTAAAAATGGCTCACTTTTAGCTGCTATCGATTCAATAAGGAAAAGTTAAATGAGCAGTACAATTAATAAAAAATCGTCAGCACAGGACAGCTCAGTAGAAGAAAATAGCTATGATGCACAAGTACATGCATTAAATACAGGACGATTTAAAGACCCATTTAGCTTTTTAGGGGCACATAAAACAGATGCCGAAGTTGAAATCCGTCTTTACTTACCTTGTGCAATAAACGTAAGTGTTACATTAAATAATAAAAGCATTGAGGCGCAGCGCTACCAACAAAGTGACTTATTTATAGCTAAAGTTGATGCTCTACCCACCGCGCCTTATCAATGCATTGCTAAGTACACAAATAGCAGCATTACCTTTTATGATGAATATAGTTTTGAAAGCACACTTGATGCAGAGGCTATGTATTTATTTAACGAAGGCAGCCTTGAACATGCTTACTCTCATTTTGGTGCACATTTTAGTACTCAACAAAACGTAGAGGGTGTGCGCTTTTGTGTATGGGCACCCAATGCAGCAAGTGTTTCTATTATTGGTGAGTTTAATTTTTGGCAAGCTAATCGCCACTTTATGCGTTTTCATCCTGCAAGTGGTGTATGGGAGTTATTTGTACCGGGTCTTAAAGCCGACATGTGCTACAAATTTGCAATTACCGCGCAAAGTGGAGAAGTACTCGAAAAAGCCGACCCCTATGCCTTTAAAATGCAACAAGCACCGGGTACTGCAAGTGTTCTGCAGTATAAACCGGAACCTATAAAGCTTGGCGAAAAGGCACTTCAAAACAGGCAAAAACGCAATCATATTGATGCGCCAATTAGTATTTATGAAGTGCATTTAGGCTCATGGCAACGCGCTGAAAACAACCGTTATTTAAGTTACACAGAGCTTGCTGACAAACTCGTTAGCTACGCCCTTGAAATGAATTTTACTCACTTACAACTTATGCCAATAAGTGAATACCCGTTTGATGGTTCGTGGGGGTATCAGCCTGTTGGTTTATTTGCTCCTACTAGCCGTTTTGGCGACTACAACAGCTTTAAATACTTTGTAGAGCAGTGCCATAAAGCGAATTTGGGTATTTTACTTGATTGGGTACCAGGGCATTTTCCTAGTGATCCGCATGGTTTGCACCGATTTGATGGCACTCATTTATATGAGCATGCCGATAAGCGCCAAGGTTTTCATCCTGATTGGAATACCTACATTTATAACTACGACCGCCCTGAAGTTAAAAGCTTTTTGATTTCAAATGCTATGTATTGGTTACATCAATTTGGATTAGATGGTCTGCGTGTAGATGCCGTAGCCTCTATGTTATATTTAGATTACAGCCGAAAAGAAGGCGAGTGGGTTGCTAATTGTTATGGCGGGCGCGAAAACTTAGGTGCAATTGAGTGTCTAAAGCAAGTCAATATGCGCAGTTATAAAAACAACCCAGGCATTATGATGGTGGCAGAGGAGTCAACAGCGTGGCCGGGTGTCACCCAAAGTGTTGAGCACAACGGTTTAGGCTTTGGCTATAAGTGGAATATGGGTTGGATGAACGATAGTTTGCATTACATGCAGCACGACCCTCTTTATCGTCAGCATCATCATCACGAAATGACTTTTTCGATGGTATACGCTTTTAGCGAAAACTATATATTGCCATTAAGCCACGATGAAGTAGTACACGGTAAAGGCTCGTTAATTGAAAAAATGCCAGGCGATGATTGGCAGAAATTTGCAAATTTACGCGCTTACTACGCATTTATGTGGGCACACCCGGGTAAAAAACTCTTGTTTATGGGCGGTGAAATTGCTCAGAGAAAAGAGTGGGGGCACGATCATTCTATCGATTGGCATTTACTTGAACACCAAAGTCATAACGGTATAAAGCAAACCGTAAAAGCGCTAAATACCGTTTATAAAAACCAACCCGCGTTGTATGAGTTAGATTCGAGTGCGGCTGGCTTTACCTGGATAGATAACAATAATAATCAGCAGAGTATTTTAAGTTTTGTCCGCTATGCTAAAAACGCAAAAGACTTTGTGGTTGTTATTGCTAATTTTACCCCCGCGTCATATGAAAACTATATTATTGGCGTACCGAGTAAAGGGCGTTACAAGGTTATCTTAAATACAGACAATACTCAGTTTTTTGGCTCTGGCGTTGAGGTAATTAAAGATTCATCGCAGATAGTTCACGCTAAAAATGAATCAAATCATGGCTTTAAACACAGTATTTCAATTGCCATTGGTGGCTTAACAACTATTTACTTACAAAAGGTTGATGATGAGTAACCGATTTGATGTAGCCCCCGGTAATGTAGAACCGCTAGGCTCTTGTGTTATCAATAATGGAGTTAACTTCTCGCTTTATGCGCCAGGTGCAAGCCAAGCTTATGTGTGTTTGTTTGATAAAAGTGGCCATTCAGAAATCCTAAAAATGGCGATGAATATTAACGAAGGTGGCATTTGGAGTATTCATATTTCGCCATTAAACGCCGGCGCACTTTATGGTTTTAGAGTCGAGGGTGAATATAACCCTAAAAATGGCCAACTGTTTAACGAAAATAAGCTACTTATAGATCCATATGCAAAGGACTTGTTTGGTGAGTTCACATGGAGTGAACGCCATTATGGGCAAATGCCAATTGGTACTAAAAGCACCGTAAATAATGCGATTGATATACCTAAATCAAAAGTAGCTGCTCCTACGTTGTACGCGCATAAAAAGCCAAACCACCTTTGGTCAAACACGGTTATTTACGAGTGCCATGTTAAGGGAACAACGTGTCGTCATCCTAAAATACCTAAATCTCTACAAGGGAAGTTTTTAGGATTAAGCCACCCAAGCTTTATTGAGCACTTACAAAGCTTTGGCGTTACAGCAGTTGAGCTTTTACCTGTTCATTCTTTTATTAGTGAGCAATTTTTAACAGGAAAAGGGCTGCAAAACTATTGGGGTTATAACACGCTTAACTTTTTTACCCCCCATAAAGACTATTTGGTGAACGACGATATAAACGAGTTTAAGCAAATGGTGCGCGAGCTTCATGCTGCCGACATAGAAGTTATTTTAGACGTTGTTTATAACCATACAGCAGAGGCAGGGGCCGATGGCCCAATATTATCGCTAAGAGGCTTTGATAACTTAGCGTATTACCGCACAGTAGAGGGTCAGCCTAATGTATATATAAACGATACCGGCTGTGGAAATACAATAAATATTGATCACCCTAAAACACTACAACTTGTTCTTGATAGCCTTCGTTATTGGGTTGAGGTAATGGGGGTTGATGGTTTTAGGTTTGATTTAGCGACGATTTTAGGGCGCTCAAAAGCAGGCTTTAGCTCTGCACATACTTTTTTACAAGTGGTAGCTCAAGACCCTGTGCTTAATAAGGTTAAGTTAATAAGTGAGCCTTGGGATATAGGTCCTGGTGGCTATCAGTTGGGTGCATTTCCGCCGCCATGGCGAGAATGGAACGATCAATATCGCGATGTAATTAGACGTTTTTGGCAAAGTGAAACGGGCATTATTGCCAACGTTGCAAAACGTTTGCATGGATCGTTTGATATTTTTGAGCACAGCCAACGTGGACCACTTAATAGCATTAACTTTATAACGAGTCATGATGGTTTCACGCTTGCCGATTTAGTGAGTTATGAGGAAAAGCATAACGAAGCTAATGGTGAGCAAAGCAGAGATGGACACAGCGCAAATCATTCGTTCAACTGTGGAGTAGAAGGCTTTACTAGTGACTCAAAAATAAACGCACTGCGTTTGCAGCAACAAAAGAACTTTTTACTTACTTTGATACTCTCAAAAGGTGTACCCATGATTGCCGCTGGCAGCGAAATGGCGCACTCTCAAGGGGGTAATAACAATGCTTATTGCCAAAATAATCGCACTAGCTGGCTTGCCTGGAAAGATTCTCAACTTAATCATTCGCTAACACGATTTATTGATGATGCTTTAAAAATTAGACGCGCGCACAGTGCGTTCAAACACAGTGTATTTTTAGATGATATAGACGAGCGTTTTACCGTTAAGTGGTTTACCGAACAAGGTAAAACCATGACCGACGCTCATTGGCATGAAGATACCAGACAGTTTTTAATGTATAGCTTACTTGATAAGCAAAACAATCATGCATTACTGATGGTATTTAATGCCAGTAAAAAAACAGTTTTTTGCCAAATGCCGCCTTCGCCTATTAATGCGCCGTGGCAAATGGTTTTATCAAGTGTAAATAATGCATCTGTGAGTAGTAATGAAGATGCGATGGTTGAAATTTCAGCACAAAGTAGTTGGGTTTTTAGTGCTAATTTAGAGGATGTAAGTCATGGCTAAACAAAGTGAACAAGTGTGTGTAGTAAAGGGCTGGCAAGAAGGTCCTGTTATAGATGAAAGTACGCTTAAAGATGACTTAACACGGCATTTTTATTATACCCTAGGTCGCGATAAGGTCGGCGAATCAAGACTGTATTTATACCATGCTTTAGCGCTGACTATTCGCGACAGACTTGTTGCCCGCTGCAGAGAAACGAATCAACAAATTAAGCAAGAAAAACGCCGCAAAACGGCTTACCTTTCTCTTGAATTTTTAATGGGACGTGCGCTGGGTAATGCAATACTAAACCTAGATTTAGACGACCAAGTTGCTGCTGCATTACAAGAATACTGCACAACAGTAGAAACGCTTGAAGATGCCGAGCACGACGCAGGCTTAGGTAACGGTGGTTTGGGCCGCCTAGCTGCTTGTTTTTTAGATAGCTGTGCAAGTCTTGCGTTACCGGTAATTGGTTATGGTCTTCGTTACGAATACGGCATGTTTAACCAATCCATTAAAGATGGCAACCAAATTGAGCAACCAGATAACTGGCTGCGCGAAGGGCACCCATGGGAGCTAAGCGCGCCAGAGCATGCAAAACGTGTGAAATTTGGCGGTTATGTGCAAAGTTACACAGATAAATTTGGCCGAGAGCATCGTCAATGGATGAGTTCACAAGATGTATTAGCTGTACCTTACGATGTACCTGTCCCAGGTTATAAAAACAATATTGTAAATACGCTACGCTTATGGAAATCAGAAGCGACAGATGAATTTAATTTGACCGAATTTAATGCAGGCAGTTACTCAGAAGCCGTTGCACAAAAAAACCTAGCTGAACAAATTACCATGGTGCTGTATCCAAACGACAGCAGCGAAAATGGTAAAGAGCTTAGATTGCGCCAACAATACTTTTTATCATCTGCGAGTATTCAAGACGTAGTTGATCAGTGGGTTTCCCAACATGGCGAGAGCTTTAGCGACTTTGCTGACTTTCATGTTTTTCAGTTAAACGACACGCACCCAAGTATTGCTGTTGCAGAGCTGATGCGTATTTTAATTGATGATTACGAACTTGATTGGAACGATGCGTGGCAAATCACCACCAAAACGATGGCCTACACAAATCATACGCTACTTCCTGAAGCGCTTGAAAAGTGGTCTGTTTCGTTGTTTTCAAAATTATTACCACGCATTTTAGAAATAGTTTACGAGATAAACGCACGCTTTTTAGCACAAGTTGCACAGCAATGGCCGGGTGATGTTAATAAACAGCGTGCATTGTCGTTGATTGAAGAGGGCGATGAGCCGCAAATTCGTATGGCTTACTTAGCCATTGTAGGTAGTTACTCTGTAAATGGCGTAGCAGCACTGCATACCGAACTGTTAAAAGCGGGCCTATTTAAAGAGTTTTACGCGCTGTGGCCTGATAAGTTTAATAACAAAACAAATGGTGTTACACCAAGACGTTGGCTTGCACATTGTAATCCTGTTTTAAGTAAATTAATCAGCGAAAAAATTGGTCATGACTGGGTTAAGAACTTCTCAACAATTAGCGACCTACGTCGTTTTTACGATGACAAAGCATTTCATGGGCAATGGCAAAATGCTAAACGCGAAAACAAACAGCGTTTAGTTGATTTAGTTAAAGCACGCTGCGATGTTGATTTTGACGTATCGATGATGTTTGACGTACAAGTAAAGCGTATTCACGAATACAAACGTCAGCTATTAAACATACTTCATGTGATTCATTTATATGACCGTATTCGCCGTGGTGATACCCAAGGGCTTGTTCCTCGCTGTGTTTTATTAGGTGGTAAAGCAGCACCGGGTTATTACATGGCTAAAAAAATTATTAAGCTTATTAATAACGTGGCAGAGGTTATAAATAAAGATCCGTTAGCAGCCCCGTATTTACGCGTCGCCTTTTTACCTAATTACAACGTAACCGCTATGGAGGTTATTTGCCCTGCAACCGATTTGTCAGAGCAAGTATCTACTGCAGGCAAAGAAGCGTCGGGTACTGGTAACATGAAGTTTATGATGAATGGTGCATTGACGATAGGGACGCTCGATGGTGCAAACATTGAAATTAGAGATGCCGTTGGTGCAGACAACTTCTTTTTGTTTGGGGCACAAGCGCATCAAATTGATGATATTAAATCGCGTTACAATCCTGAGCACTTAATCGCACAAAATAGCGATTTAAATAATGTAATGCACTTACTCGAAAGCGGCCATTTTAACTTGTTTGAACCATGCTTATTTGACGATATAACAAATGCAATTAAGAGCCCGCACGATCCATGGCTTGTTGCGCACGATTTTGAAAGTTATGTAGCAGCTCAAAAAGAAGTTGATAAAGCTTACGCAGATCAAACCTACTGGACACAAATGAGTATTTTAAATACGGCAGCCAGTGGAATGTTTTCAAGTGATAGAACCATAAGCCAATACAGTGAAGACATTTGGCATTTAGAACCCCTCAATATTAGTGAAACAGACTTAACGACAACTAAAAGCCATGCCACTAACAGCCTAGACTAAATGGAGAGAGTATTATGCCCAATTATGCAAATCGCTACATAAGTAGCCTAACCAGAGAAACTTACGCGTTAATACTGGCAGGCGGACGCGGTTCTCGCCTGCATGAGCTAACCGATTGGCGAGCAAAGCCAGCAGTTTATTTTGGTGGTAAACATCGAATTATCGATTTTCCACTATCAAACTGCATTAACTCGGGTGTGAGACGCGTTGGTATTGCCACACAATATAAATCGCATTCATTAATTCGCCATGTAAACCGAGCTTGGGGCCACTTTAAAAAAGAGCTGGGTGAGTCGGTTGAAATACTACCTGCATCTCAGCGCCAAGGTGATGATTGGTACTGTGGCACCGCCGATGCTGTTTTTCAAAACATAGATATTATTCGCCACGAACTCCCTAAATATGTGATGATTTTATCAGGAGATCATGTGTACCGCATGGACTATGGCGCTTTATTGGCTGAACATGTGCAAAAAGGGGCTGATATGACGGTATGTTGTATTGAAGTGCCTGTTGAAGAAGCTGCAGACACATTTGGTGTAATGACCGTTGATGAAGAAAATAGAGTGTGCCGTTTTGATGAAAAACCAGCAATGCCGAGTTCTGTACCTGGCAAGCCAGGTACATGTTTAGCATCAATGGGAAACTACATTTTTAATACTGAATTTTTGTTTGAGCAACTTAAAAAAGATTCTGAAAATGAAGGTTCTGGCCGAGATTTTGGTCACGATATTATCCCCGCGATTATAGAAGAGCATAATGTATTTGCGTTCCCATTTAGAGATCCAAATCAAGAAGGGCAACCTTATTGGCGTGATGTAGGTACACTAGATTCGTTCTGGGAGGCTAATATGGAACTGGTAATGCCAGAACCACAACTCGACTTATACGACCCAACGTGGCCAATATGGACATATCAAGAGCAGCTACCACCTGCTAAGTTTATTTTTGATGACGATGATAGACGCGGTATGGCCTTGGACTCAACCGTGTCGGGTGGGTGTATTATTTCGGGCTCCGCAGTTAGAAAATCCCTCTTGTTTTCTAATGTGCATGTTCGCTCATTTTGTACCATTGAGCAGTCGGTAATTTTACCCGGTGCAGTTATAAACCGAGGCTGTAAAATTAAGCGTGCGATAATAGACAGAAGCTGTGAAATACCTGCAGGCCTTGAAATAGGCTTTGACCCTAAAACAGATGAAGAAAACGGCTTTAGGGTATCTAAGAAAGGCATCGTTCTTGTTACTCGTGATATGCTCACTGAGCTTGCAAAAAAGTTAGAGCGCCAAGCGCGTGAGAATAAAAAGCTAGCGTAACAATAAGTTAAATATTAAGCACGACAACAAAGCTTGCTCATTTATGAGCAAGCCCACACAGGTTTAAAGGAAGTAGTAAATTAATGCATGTATTAATGGTTGCAGCAGAAAATGACGCGTTACCAGGCGCAAAAGTAGGCGGTGTGGCAGATGTAGTACGCGATGCCCCAAGGGCGCTCGCAAAGCAAGGTATAACGGTTGACGTTGTTATTCCTGACTACGGGTTTGAGCCGCTTGAGCGTATTTATATAGGTGAAGTAACCGTTGCATTTAATGCTCAACCGCATGTATTAACAGTTTTTAAAGTACAACAAGCCCAAAATAATGTAAGCCAAATTGTTATCAGCCACCCGCTATTTAGTGAATCAGGCAGTGTATATTGTAACGATGCACCGGGGAGACCTTTTGCAACTGATGCGACAAAATTTGCTTTATTTAATGCAGCCGTCTGCGAAGCATTATTACAAGGTGTATTAAAGCGCCCTACAGCGCTACATTTACATGATTGGCACAGCGCCTGCGTTGCAGTTTTACTTAAGTTTGAGCCACGTTATAGCTCACTTAATACCTTACCCATTGCCTACACAGTGCATAATATTGCACTGCAAGGTATAAGACCCTTTAAACATGATGATTCAAGCTTAGAGGCATGGTTTCCGTCACTTAGCTATAATGGCCAGCAACTATGTGACCCGCGTTATCCGCATTGCTTTAACCCTATGCGCAGTGCAATAAATCTGTGCGATAAAATACATGTTGTATCACCAACCTACAGCCAAGAGGTTCTTGAACCTAGTAATTACGAGCATGGTTTTTTTGGTGGCGAAGGGCTTGAGCAAGATCTGCAAAATGCAGCAAGCCAAGGTAAGCTTGTCGGTATTTTAAACGGATGTGAGTATCCAAGTAATGAACTTGAAGGGGTAACTCTTGCCAATTTTTATAGCCAAGCCGAGAACACTTTATTTACTTGGATGGCAAATAGCGAGCAGTTACAAAGCGGCTACTATATTGCCCACCAACGACTAAAGCAATTTAAAGCAACGATTAATAATGGCCCATTAGTCACAAGCGTTGGCCGACTTACAGATCAAAAAGTGTTGTTATTGTGCCAGCAGGTTAATGGAGTATTAGCTATTGATAAAGTGTGCCAAGTTATTAATGAATATAACGGCAGACTCATTGTTTTAGGTTCGGGTGACAAAGAACTCGAAAGCATATTTACCAAAGCAATGGCGCGAAATTCTAATCTTTTATTTTTGAAGGGTTATGGTCAAGGTGTTGGCGATTTAATGTATCAACTAGGTGACTTATTTTTAATGCCAAGCTCGTTTGAACCCTGTGGCATTAGCCAAATGCTAGCAATGCGTGCCGGGCAACCCTGTTTAGTACACAGTGTTGGCGGATTAAAAGATACGGTAAAACATCATGAAAATGGTTTTAGCTTTAATGGCGACACGTTAGCAACACAAACGAGTAATTTAATTAGCTGTTTAGACGAAACTCTCTTAATTAAAAAGCAGAATCCTAAAAAGTGGCATAAAATAAAGCAGAGCGCAGAGCAAATGCGTTTTTCGTGGCCGCAAGTGGCAGCTGATTATATAACAACCTTATACCGGTAAATCGTTACTGTATTGCAAAGTTTAGTGACAATTGTGCCTGCTTAGGGTTTAATTACTTAGTATTATATAAAAACTAAGAAGTAGGTAATGTGTCTGTATTTGTTGCAAGGCAAGCAATATTCAATCGAAGTAAAAAAGTAGTAGCCTATGAGCTACTTTTTCGTGATAGTCCTAAAAATTATTTTCCAGATATTGCCGAAGGCCAAGCAACAGCAAGGCTTATTATGGAAAATCAATTAAATTTAGGCACACGCCATATTACATCAGGCAAAAAGGCACTTATTAATATAGGGCCTGAATCATTAAAACTCGATTTATGTGCTTTTTTACCATGCCAAGATGTTGTTATTGAGTTGCTTGAAAGCATTGAACCTACCGACGACAACTATGAACTATGCCGAGGTTTATTTCACAGTAACTATAAGCTCGCACTCGATGACTTTGTGTATAAACCACAGTGGGATCGTTTTTTAAAGCTTGTGAAGCTCATTAAATTTGATATTGCAATTACACCTCTTAGTGAAATACAACCAATAATTAAAAAGTTACAAGCACATAAACAAATAAAAATACTTGCCGAAAAAATAGAAACACAAGATGACTATAAGCTAGCCTTTGATATGGGGTTTGATTATTTTCAAGGCTATTTTTTTGCAAAACCCACCATGATAAAGCAAAACGACATTGACTATAACTATGGTTTAGTTGTCGCTATTTACGCCGAAATAATGAAAACAAGTCCAGATATAAAAACTATATCTGGACTATTTGAGCTTGATGCTGCACTAGCATATAAATTGCTGCGTTTAATTAACAGTGGCGTTTTTCCTATACAAAGCCAAATATCGTCATTGAAGCAAGCGCTTGTGTATTTAGGGCATGAACGCCTTAAAAAGTTTGTCAGCCTTATTGTTACTGCTCATACCGCAGGTAAAAAACCTGCAGAGCTAATGCAAGTGTGTGTTGTACGTGCTCGCTTTTGTGAGCTTTTGGCAAAAAAGGTTAATAAGAGCCAGTCAGGCGAAGCATTTTTAACTGGGTTATTTTCGTTGCTCGATGCAATCCTTGATCAACCCATGAGCTTGCTTGTTGAAAAGCTACCTTTTCCTGATGAAATAAAAACGGCATTATTAGGGGACAAAAACACACTGTATTATATTTTAAATGTTGTTAAAGCATACGAAACAGGAAGCTGGTGGGCACTTGAGCAAGCCGTACTTCTGCTAAATATAGATAGTGCTATACTACCTCCACTTTACCAGCAGTCAGTCGATTGGGCTGACAGTTATAAGAACAATATTTAACGGATAATAGCTTTAATGCGCAATTATAATATGGACTTTATTCGCGGCGTTGCCGTGCTTGGCCTAGTTTACATGAATGCTTACGCCTTCGGCCTTTTTGAATACGGATATACCTCCTTAACTAATCCTCCTGTTAGCGACTCAATTATTCATACCTTTAGCAGCGTGTTTGTAGACGGGCGTTTTAGAACGCTGTTTAGTTTGCTTTTTGGTGCCGGGCTTTACATTCAGTGGCAACGTTATAAGTCTGAATTGCAGTTAAAAAGCAGACTTTATTGGTTAATCCTCTTTGGGTTAGCACATGGTTTTTTACTTTGGGCAGGTGATATTTTATTTGTTTACGGTGTATCTGGCTGGTTTGTTATTAAATATCTAGAGAGTGATAACAGCGTACTTTTAAAAAGAGGACTTGAGTTTATTTTGTTATCGGGGGTAGCTACTTTTCTTATAGTATCTAGCGTACCCGATGAAGTGATTTACCGCGATTCAGCACAGTTTATAGATTTATATAACCCACACTATATTGATTACTTTATTAGTAACCTCGCTATGAACACATTGATGCTTGTTATGGTGCCAATAATGACAATGTGGATGTGCGTGGGCCTTATGCTCATTGGCATTTATTTATATAAACAAGACGTTTTTAGTAAAGGCTTAACGACTCAGCAATTAATAGTTTGCGGTGTAATGACCCTTGTTTTTTGTGGAATCAGGCTTTATGCATCACAGCTTAATGGCAGCTTAGGGTATGGGGTGCAAGAGTTTGTAAATATGTTTGCAGCCCTGGGTATGGCTACGCTGTATATTCATCTAATTGTTAAATTTTGCAGTAACAGCGCAAACGTTGGCACACTTATTCAACAAGCAGGGCGCTTAGCATTTACTTTATATATTAGCCAAACTCTCGTGCAATTATTGTTATATAAAGTGCTATTTACGCATTGGGTGCTCAGTTTTGATCGTATTGACTATTGGTTAGTTGCATCGGCATTAGTTGCGCTGCAGCTCATATTTACCTTTTTATACAGCCGCTATTTTAATCAAGGCCCGCTTGAATGTGTATGGCGTAAATTAACGAAAGCAAAAATTAATGCTTAAACACCTATAAATAGTAAATTAGGGGCGAAAAAATAGTGCGGGTGGTTTACACTACTCGCCTTAAAAATTACTACGCTATAAGTGCCATGACCGAATTAAAACGTTTAAATAAATTTATTAGTGAAACAGGATTTTGTTCACGCCGCGAAGCCGATAAATATATTGAGCAAGGTCGTGTCAGCGTTAATGNGTAGCCGCTACCGATGTTGTATTAATTGATGGTAAGCCTCTTAAAGCCACGCCAAAGCGCGTTTACATTGCCTACAATAAACCCGTTGGCATAACGTGTACTACCGAAAGTAAAATTCAAAGTAATATTATACGAGCAGTTAACTATCCAACGCGTATATTCCCAATAGGGCGCTTAGATAGACCGTCTGAAGGGCTTATATTTTTAACCAACGAAGGCGACATCGTTAATAAAATTTTGCGTGCTGGCAATAATCACGAAAAAGAATACGTTGTTACGGTAGATAAACCGCTTAATCGTCAGTTTGTTACAAAAATGGCGAATGGCGTGCCTATTTTAGATACCGTCACTAAAGAATGTAAAGTAACGCAAAGCGGTCCCAAAGAATTTAAAATAGTACTTACCCAAGGCTTAAACCGTCAAATACGCCGCATGTGTGAATACTTAGGCTACGAAGTTGTAACCTTAAAGCGTACGCGCATAATGAACGTAACACTTAAAGGTTTAAAAGTAGGGCAGTGGCGTCATCTATCAGATATTGAAATGGCGCAAATAAACGATTCGATTTCTGACTCAGGTAAAACCCAAGAGCACTCGCTTGATGCTAATAAGCAATCAGAAAATAATGCACCTTTAGCACCTAAAAAACGTGATTTTCAGGGCGAAAACCCACGACGCTTTAATAATGGTGATCGAAATAGTGAGCGTAGTAATGAGCGAAATACAAATCGTAGCTCTGAGCGTAGCAATGCTAACGGAGAGCGCAAAAATGAGCGAACTAATACTCCTTACCAAAAGCGTTCTACAACGTATGTGGGTAAGCCAAAAAGCATTAAAGAAAACAAGTCGTCTAATGCTAAATCAGACTCAAAACCAAGCTCAGGCCGTATTCTCAGCCTAAAAAAATAGTGTGCAGCTAAATGATGGTATTATACCAATCTGCTTAATTAATTGAGCTATTTTGAGGTAAGAAAACCGTGTCGATAACAAGGCAAAAATTTCGTTATTTAGTTGTTCTATATCAGAAATTTTTAACACAGTTAGCGTCAGGTTTAAGCCCTCAAATTGATTAAGTATTATTGCGGATTGGTATTTATCACTACCACTGTATTTCTTGTACTATATTACCCAGTGGGCTTTTAACGCCCACTAAATTTATATTGTTATTTTGCAAGCTCACCAACTTACTCTTATCTAAATACCATCTAAAACTGTGTTTCCTGTAGCTTTTTAAGTCGAGCACAGTCAGTTTTGAGCAACTGTATTCATAATCAGTTGGGCAAGTGCCTACTTCAAGTAATTGATATTCTTGCTGCCATATATTGTCGCTGTACTTATTGGCAAGTAACTTTGCTGAAATACATACCGACGTCCACAACCATAAGTAAATTAAAATAGGCAAAAACAGTGGTATAAATGCGCTGCGGAACTTCCCATGCACATCAATATAATCTTTGACCGTATGTTTAAATTCAAAGTTACTATTATACTTTTTATATAAGTGCCTAAATAAAACTACCGACAGCACTATCGTCATTATAGGAAATAACGTAAACGTTAAAGTGTCATACATACCATTGGAGATAAAAGCGGGATCGGCTTGTTCATCCCATGCAAGTAAAGCAAGTGGGGGAGCAGTTGCTAAAAATAGCAGAGCGCTATTGAATAGTTGTTTAAAGGTCACAGGTTATCCGCTTATAAAGTGTTGCTTTGTATGAAGCCTCAATTAGCTCTTAAGTGCTAAAACCGATGTAAAATAAGAGTATACCTAAATAAATTGCAATCGCAGATAATGCGTTTTTAGAGCGCAGGCGTTTAGCTAGATCGCGTGTACCATCAACCATGCCTGAAATCACAAGTAGTAAACCACCTGTAAATCGGTAGTTGTTTAAGTTTACATTACCATTATCGTCAGTTATAAAACGTAAATAACCAAAAAGTATAAAAAGGCTGCCCGCTATTAGTAGTGCAATTTTAAAGTTTTCCAAGGCTTTTCCATAATATTGAGTTAGATATTAAAACGCCACTGAGTCTAGCTAGTATAATTTTACTATATTTCGAATTCAAATTTTGCCTAAATCCATTAAATGTCCTCATTATGTCGCTATATTAGGCGTATATACGCTAAAGCTTGATTTATATTGTGCATTAGCAAGTACACCTTAGTTATATGTTGGGTAAGCTGTTAAGATGCGCCGTCTTAATAATGTAGAAAGGTTATAGAAGTAACATGTCAAAATTTTTCTTTATGGGTAAGCCCGACATAATGGGTAAAAATAACAGTAATGGATTTGCGCCAAATCGTACCGCAAAGGTAGGCACAGAGTTACACCCGTTAACGCTAATTGTAAACTCAGCTGAACGACAATCAGAAATAGAAGCCATACTAGAAGAGCATTCGCTGTTTGCTTCAATTGAAGTTAAAGCAGACGTACCAGAAGATATTCGCGAACTAGACTTTGCGCTTAGTAAATCCACACCACAAGTATTTGATAAAGTACCAGAGCGTAACGCACCTTGTGTATGTGGTAGTGGCAAAAAATATAAAAAGTGTTGCGGTTAGTTTCTTAACAACTAAATATGTAGCCTTTCTTTTTTTATCAGTATTAAATAAAAATGCCACAGGATTTTGAACCTGTGGCATTTTTTAATGTTAACCAATTATATGTTTAACTACTTACGAGGCTCGTAATCAATTCTAAATATCACGGTGTACAGTACCGGCACTACAATTAGAGTCAAAATTGTAGCAAAGCCCAAACCAAACATAATTGTTACCGCCATTGACTGGAAGAACACGTCAAATAACAGCGGGATCATACCCAAAATAGTAGTTATAGCTGCCATTGCAACTGGTCGTACACGGCTCACACCAGAGTCAAACACGGCTTCATAGGGCGATTTACCTTCCCTTAATTCAAGGTTTATTTGATCAACTAATACAATACCGTTTTTAATTAGCATACCGCTTAAGCTTAACAAACCAAGTAGCCCCATAAAGCTAAACGGAGCATTCATCGCTAGTAAGCCCGCGCTTACACCAATAATAGCCAAGGGTACAGTTGCCCAAATTACAAGCGGCTGTTTAAGCGAGTTGAAAAGTAGTACGGTTACTGCAAACATAGCTAAATAGCCCAGTGGTAATGAGCCAAATATTGCTTTTTGCGCTTTGCTTGATGACTCAAACTCACCGCCCCATTCTAGTTGGTAACCACGTGGTAGTTCCATGTTCTCTATTGGGCCGCGAATACGTGCAAATAATTTAGCGGGTGTTTCGTCCCCTAATACATTGTGATCGGCCATTACTGTAATAGTTCGTTTGCGATCGCGGCGCATTATTAGGCTGTCTTCCCACTGCACATCAAATTCGTCTACAACTTGAGTCACTGGTATAAATACACCAAGAACTGGGCTGTATATTTGAAGGTCGTGTACGCTTTCTACGTTTAAGCGCTCGTTAGCAGGAGAGCGAGCAATAATAGGTAGTAACTGTGTACCATCGCGATATACGCCCACTTGTTTACCCGATAAGCTCGTTAGCAACACATTATCTAAGTCTGATTTACTAATACCTAATCGACGTGCTTTTTGCTCGTTAAACTGCGGGCGAATCATTTTGGTACGTGCGCGCCAGTCATCACGAATATTATATGCACCTTCGTCTTCACCAATCAGCTCTTCGGCTTTAGCGGCTAGTTGTCTTAAAATAACAGGATCAGGGCCTGAAAAGCGCGCTTCTATTTTTGCATCAGTAGAAGGGCCAATTTCCATCGGTTTAATTTTAAGCTGTGCAGAGAGTGCATGATTGCTTGAGTAATCACGCACTGTTTGCATTACAGTTGCTACGGCTTCTCTGTCGGCAACACGAATAATTAATTGCCCATACGCGGGATATGATTTTTCAGGCGCGTAGGTAAGCATAAAGCGCGGTGCACCTTGGCCTGTAGTACTTGTCACTTCTTCAACAAGGTCTTCTTTTTGCAAAAACTCTTCAAGCTTTTTAACGCCTTCAAGGGTTGAGCGAATATCAGAGCCTTGCTCTTGCCAATAATCTACATAAAACATAGGTGTATTAGAGGCAGGGAAAAACGACTGTTTTACAGAGCCAAAACCAACAACCGCAGTACACAGCAAAACAACCATTAATATAAGCGTGGTTTTTCTAAAGTGCAGCGCTAAATCTAAAATCGCTTTATAACCATTAAAAATAAAACCTTTGTACGGGTCTTCATCTTCTTGGCCTTCTTCGTTTTTAAATTCGTTTTCTTTAAACATTAAATTGGCAAAAAATGGCGTTAACGTTATGGCCGTTATCCAGCTTAATAAAAGCGAAATAAACAACACCCAAAACAAGCTACCGGCAAATTCACCACTGGCATCAGAGCTTAAACCAATTGGCGCAAACGCAGTTACTGCAATTACTGTTGCACCAAGTAAGGGCCATTTTGTTTGTTCAACAATATTAACAGCCGCTTTTAGTTTTGTTTGGCCACGTTTAAGGTTTATAAGTATGCCTTCGGTGACGACTATGGCGTTATCAACTAGCATACCAAGAGCAATAATAAGTGCTCCAAGCGATATACGTTGCAAGTCGATAGCAAACAACTTCATAAATATAAACGTACCCAGTACGGTAAGCAGTAAAATACCACCAATTAAAATGCCGCTTTTTAAGC
The DNA here is from genome assembly GCF_000497955.1 of Pseudoalteromonas sp. TAE56. Lineage (NCBI taxonomy): Bacteria > Pseudomonadati > Pseudomonadota > Gammaproteobacteria > Alteromonadales > Pseudoalteromonadaceae > Pseudoalteromonas > Pseudoalteromonas sp. TAE56. The sequence continues at coordinate 66,305 of NZ_AUTN01000058.1, read as the reverse complement.
CCATAAATAACAGCAGTACAACAATAACAATCGCAATGGCTTCAAGTAAGCTGATAATAAAACCATCAACCGATTTTTGGACCTCTTGTGGTTGGTTGTATACCGAATTTATGTGAATACCATGAGGGCGTTGATATTCAAGTGATGCTAAATGCTCGTCTATGTTTTTACCCACATCAACCACGTTAACACCCGACATAAACGACACGCCAATAAGTAAAGCTTGCTGAGAGTTATAACGAATAATGTTATTTGGTACTTCTGCGTACTCTCTGTAAACCTTTGCTACATCGCCTAAATAAATAAGCTCATTGGCCCCTGATTTTGAAATTAATAAGGTTTCGAGCTCTTTTACATCTTTAAATTCGCCAGTAGGGTGCAAGCGAATTGACTCATCGCCCACACGAATTTTACCTGCGTTAGATACGGTGTTTTGCGATTGCAATAACTGGAATATATGGCTTGGCGCAATACCTAATTGAGCAAGCTTACGCGTAGAAACTTCAACCATTACTTGCGCTTGTTGTTGCCCCGCAACGGTTACTTTACTAACGCCTTTAACCAATACCAGCTCACGCTTTAAAAAATCGACGTAATCTTTAAGCTCGTCATACGAGTAGCCATCGCCGGTTACCGAATACATAACACCGTAAACATCGGCAAAGTCATCCAAAATAGTACTAGGATAAACACCACTGGGTAACGACGGAGAAAGGTCGTTAATTTTACGGCGCATTTCATCCCAAATTTGGCGAAGCTGCTCTTTACGATAATTGCTTTTCATTTCTACTGAAATTTGCGATTTACCGTTAGATGAAATGGAGGTAACGTAATCAACATAAGGGAGTTGCTGAATCGCGTTTTCAATCGGAAAAGTAACTTCTTCTTCAACTTGCTGCGGCGAAGCGCCAGGGTACATGGTAATAACCATGGCTTTTTTAAGCGTAAACTCAGGGTCTTCTAGTTGCCCTAAATCAAAGTACGACACACTACCGCCAATTAATAGCAGCAGCGTAAACATCCAACTGATTACTTTTTTCTCTATGGAGAGTTGTGCAAAGCTCATAATTATAAGCCTCGCTCTTTATTCCATGCTCTTACTTTCATGCCTTCTTTTAGTGAATGCACACCGGCCGAAACTACAATTTGGCCTTCTTTAATACCACTTAACACTTCAATACCATCGCGGTGCAACTGGCCAACCTTTACAGCTTGTTTATGCACTTGGCTAGTTTTTGAATCAAAAAGCCATACGTAGGCGTTATCTTCAATTGATTCTTGCGGCTCAGAAAACACCGACTCGATAGGTAAGATTGTATAAGCAACTTGCGAGCGCGTTACTTTACTTAAATCAATAAGCACGCTACCCGTCATACCGGCTAGTAAATTAAAGTCCTCAGGTACTGGTAGCGAAAATACAACTTTATAAGTAAGTGTTGCAGGATCTGCTTGGGTATCCCACTCTTTAATATCAAGTATGTATTCTTTGTCGTCAAAGCCATCAAACTTTACAGTAGGGTGGTAATCGGTGCCTTTTTTAAAGCGAGCGACTATTTTTTCAGGAACCTGAATTTCTACGTCCATTAAATCGCGTGTTTCTAAGCGTAATATATTTTGCTTTGCTTGAATATTTTCAAAGTTTTTAACAAACACCTTAGCGACAGTGCCTGAAAATGGCGCGCGTAGCTCGCTGTACTCAAGGTTTGTTTGTGCAATTTTAAATGCAGACTCAGCAATTTGCATATTAGCAGTGGCTTCATCTAATTCTGATTGGCTGGTGATTTTTTTCTCAAACAATTGCTCAATTCGGCCAAGTTGTGATTTTGCCAATTCAAAGCGTGCTTTACGTTCGTCAAACTGTAACTGAAAATCTTCTGGGTCTAGTTTTGCTAATAAATCACCCTTTTCAACGTGTTCACCAGCAAGCACAGGAAACTTAATAAGTTCGCCGTTTACCCTGAAAGCTAGGTAAGAGCCTTGGTTTGCAACAACTTCAGCAGGAAAACTACGAATGTTAGTTTGAGAATCATGACCTATGTTGAATAATTTAACAGGGCGAATAGGCTCTTCTTTAACTTGTTGTTCTGGCTCAGAACAGGCTATTAAGCTAAGTAAGGTCGTTGTTAATAAACATAGACGAAAGAGTTTCATGTCTTCTCCGTTGCAATGATGGCAAAATAATTAAGTGCAGCATACGCTGCAAACATATAAAATAAAAATCATTAAATTTTAGAAACTCAATAAGTTTTACTTATAATGTTGTAGGGCGGTATATGAAGCTGAATCAATTAATAATTTTAGATGCCATAGTACAAAGCGCAAGCTTAAGCGGAGCAGCACTAAAGCTACATAAAACACAGCCAGCGCTTACACTCGCCATTAAAAACTTAGAAGCCAAAATAGGATTTGAGTTACTAGACAGAAGTAAATACCGATTACAGCTCACTGAAAAAGGGCGTATTTTTCACCGCGAAGCGAAGCAGCTCCTGCATGCCAACGACGAGCTGGCACAACTTGCTGAAGAATTGGCACTCGGTAATGAGCCTCAATTTAGAATTTGTTACGAACAACTGTGCCATATGCAGAGTTACAACGAGATCATAAGTAATACTTTTAGGTTGTTTACCAGCACAGAGTTTAGCTTAACAAGCGGGAAGCGTTTTATTTCGTTAGAGCAAGTAAACAGTGGGCAAGCCGAATTAGGCATTGGCCCGTGGTTTGACTTATTTCATGCAACAGGCGATTTAGAAAGTGTACCAATTGGTAAGCTTGCTATTGGCATTGTGAGCGCTAAAGGCGTACTCCCTCAAAAGCTCACCTATAGCGAACTGCAAACGTATCCATGTTTAGCCATGTTTGAAAGTGACTTGAGTATCGACAGCGACAGGCTATCGTACTCAAAAGGCTCCGCCATGATGAAAATTGATGATGTATCGACCCTAAAATCGTTTTTACTCTCAGGCGCGGGTTGGGCAATGATGAGCCTAGAGCACTGCGACCCTGAAATAAAAGCAGGCTTACTTCAAGAAATACACATAACTGACCGAGAGCATAAATTTAGCGCGCAAATTAGAGCCTTTAGGCAGCATGCAATGCACCACGGCCCTGTAGCGCGTACTATCTGGGAGCAATTTAAACAATTAAGTAAGGAATATTCTAACAACAATGGATATTGATAAAGAAACGCTTATTTATACTGTTATCGCAGGCATACCAGTAGGAAAAGTAGCAAGTTACGGGCAAGTTGCTGCTCTTGCAGGCTACCCTCAAAACTCACGGTTGGTGGGGCGCTTATTAAAAGTGATGCCAAACGACTCAGTTATACCTTGGCATAGGGTAGTGAATGGCCAAGGTAAAATATCATTCCCTGCAGGTAGCGAAAAATACCAAGAACAACGCGAAAAGTTATTATCAGAAGGTGTACTGTTTAAAAACGACAAAGTGAATATGCGCGAGTGCCGATGGGAGTGATGTGACTATTATTGGCAGGTAAGTGCCAACAGCGGACGTTGGTCACGTCCATTTAAGCAGACATAAGCAGTTGGATATGCTTCGCTACACTATTTTAGCCAAATATTTCTGTTCCCTATAAAGTTCTTGATAGGCTAATTTATACCGAATACTTTCTCAATCAGAAATTTATCGAGTATCGAATGATCTCTAGCTTCTAAAGCAGCAAAGAAATTGGTATCGGAAAGTGCTTTAATTAATAGCTCTCTTGCAACTTGATCACAATGATTACTAACGTCTTCGATAGACTGTAACTGATTGTTTGATAATACATCACCGTGGACAACTTTAGACCGAACGGCATAAGCTTTCTTAGTTAGTTTAAAGTGCTCATATCTATCTTCAGGTTTTTCTCGGAGTAAAAATGCGGCTCTTTCAGCTAATTGATGTGTTAGCTCTGCACTACTCGTACTCATTAAAGCTTCGAAATACGAACAGTAGTTGGCAATTTTAACTCCTATATCACTAGACGATCTCGCTTGCTGTAAAAAAGATGCAGCCACATTTAGTCTATTTATCTGCTTTTGAGAAATTGTGAATTTGGGTTCTTGAGCTGCATTCATACCTTTCAGTTTCGCATTGCACCAATCGGCACTACTTTGAAGTTCTTGAGTCGAATATATTACCAAGCTATTTGTCGTATTTTGCTGGGTGTTACAACAAGACAAAGAGTTACTATGAACATGGCTATCACTTTGGCTTATTGCAAATGCTAACTCAATATTTGCACTGTTATCCTTAATCATCCACATTGACAAAAAAAATGCTTGTATGTCTCTCATAAATTCAACTAGTTCAACATGAGATTCTTCAATACTGGTAACTTTACATTCTTTGTATACTACAGGGCCTCCTTTGAATAAAAGTTCACCCTCAAGGCTTCCAATTACGTAATAGGTTTCAGGTTTTATAAAACGTTTGAAATGAGTTGTATTATTTGAAATATAAGTGTCGTTTTGAATTTTGATAGGTGCAGAGAGCTTACTATCGAAATTTAAGTCTATAACCGCTGCTACAAGTGCGTATTTTTTCATTAATGATCCATTGAACAATTTTATTAGACTAACTCTTACATAAGAGGAGGAGCAGGAGTTTAATGTCTGAAACCCCCTTTAGCTTATTACAAAAAAGGTCACTGTGTCCGAAGGTCTGATTGCACGCCCTTGTTAGGTGATTCTACTTTTTTTACCTCAAAGAAAAACCACACGGACTCAGCCATTTCTTCTTCATCTTTATCTCTAGCAACAATGTTCCATTTGAAGTTTCCCGCATTTGTCATAGAAATAGAGCTAGAGGGCGATGACTCAACTTTTCTACCTTCACTTTCAAGTAGAAACCACTTTTTATTCTTTTCATTATACTTCTCAATAATAAGTATATATTTAGCAGCACCTTCAACATCTTCCCAGTCGAAATTTATTTCGGCGGTATTGTTGCTGATTTGCTCTCCATCGAGTGGTTGAAAAAGTTTTATAGGTTTATCTTTGAAAGGGCTAAATTCTTGATAAAGACTACTTCCACCCCATACCACTAATCCTACCACTAACGTGCTCAAAACCCCCATTGTCCACTTCTTAAGTTCGGACCACTCTTTATTATTAGTAGTAGGCTCTTTAGCAATATTTTCTTTTATATCATTCACATAATTGGTATAAAGCTCACTAAGTCTAAATTCATCAAGTAGAAGCGTCCAGGTTTTGTAGGCTGTAACACTTTTTGTGAATACAATTTTAGGATTTGTGACTAGCTTAGTAATTGAGGTTCTCTGATCTTCACTTAAAGATGAAAATTGATCATTTTCCAATATATGAGCCAGAGAAATGGCTAACTCAAATAAATAGTGAGAGCTTTCAAATTTCCTTTTAATGGGTTGTCTTTCATTAGCTTCTAAAGTATATCTAGCTAAAATACCTTGCCGATCTATTAGAATGCTATTTCTGTCTAGCTGATGATCATCATTTTTAGAAATAACGCTCTGTACGATTTCTGGCTTTGGACTCTTATGTCGAGTAAGCAGCTCTACTGCTGCTTCATTTTCAACTAAGTTATCGCTGCAATTACTTTCTAATGCAATATATGGATAAGCCTTAAGTTTACGCAGAACAGGGCTACTTTCTTTCCCACCTGAACAAATTATTGAGCAGATCACTCTAACTAAGGTTGATAGTTCTTTATGGGTTTCAATGCTTATTAGCTTATGTAAATCATCAATGCTTCCGCTAAAGTTTATTCCATCGGCCGATATAGAAATAATGACAAGATCAGAAGAGAATTGGTGTATTTTTATTTTTAGTGATGCTCTTACATCAGCAATTGTTCCTTCAAACGGAATTCTTTTACCAACAAACCCATACTCTGATTTATATGACTCTATGGCATTATAAAAGACATTTGTCGGCTCTAAGGTATTGGGGTAGAAATCCAAAGATGATATCCCACCAATTTTATTTATAAAGTTCTTTGCAGTTTTTACGTTAAAGTGCTTGATAGCAGTACAATAGTCCACACCTTTATCAGGAGCCCCAACTACTATTTTCCATGCTAAGTTTAGCTTTAACTTCATTCTGAACCTATAATAATTTGGGTTGGAGGGGGTGGATTCGAACCACCCTTCATACGAAGCGCCCACTGCGCCCCCCCTTGAAAGTTGATATCTTATAACACTGCTATATCTCAAGCGGCTAAAATTTTATAGTGCGCTTGTCGCGAATATTTTTACACTATATAGTTTTAACAAATAACCTAAGGTATTACTATCACTAAGTTTTCTAAAACTTTTAAGTAAAGTTAAATGGAACAATATGCGCTCAGTGCTCATTTTCGTGAATATATACGCAAAGAGCTGTTTAACCAATCAATTCACGACAGTCTTTGTCCAATCTCAATGTCCGGTTATCGCTCAAACCAGACCATTCTAATTGGCTTTACCTGCCTAATAAACATAATTACTAATTGAAATATAATGGCAAACACACCCAGCAATAACAAATAAGTGCCAGATAGCGTGGCTAAATTGGGTGCTTTTAGCGCTGTAGAATAATGTACCTAAACTATAAAAAATACCGCCGGCAAGTAGCCAGTAAAGTGCTTTTACATCAACATTTGAATAAAGCGGATATACAATAGCCAGTGCGAACCAACCCATGAGCAAGTAAGTGGCGAGTGATATTTTTTTATTACCGTTTTTTACAAATACTTTGTACGCCACGCCCGCCAGTGCCACCGCCCAAATAAATGTAAGTGTGGCCCATGACCAAGCACCGGATAATGAGATTAATAAAAAGGGAGTGTAGGTGCCGGCAATTAATAAGTATATGGCGCAGTGATCGCACTTTTTATAAAAGGCTCTTAAGCGCGGTTGAATACTGGCGTGGTACAAAGTGGATGACAAAAACAGCACAAATAGGCTGCTGCCGTAAATTGCAGTACTAATATATGCTTTAGTGCTGGTGGCTTGGCTAAATAAATCCCACATTACAAATACGGCAAATATAATACCGAGTGCATGGCTGATTACGTTTAATTTCTCTTCTTTACGGGAATAAGGCGCTTCTAACGACATAACTGTTCCTACCACTATTGGAATTAATTTCAGTGTACAACTGTACGCTGAAATTTTCAATCTTAGCTGTGAGTAATTCTAAATAACTTTATTTGATACGCTACTTTAGCTTTTACTTGATTTTAAAGAGAATTAATTCACTATGTTGGTGTCTAGTGTAATACATATTACGAGCTGAAATAACCATGAAACAAGATCTAAAAGCTGCTTTACTTACCGCCATTGTTTATCCTGGAGCGGGGCATTTTTCTCTAAAAAAACACCTAATAGGCGCTATTTTTGCGGGTGTATTTACTGTTTTTTTAATTTTAACCTTTCAAGATATATTTGCGATTGCACAGTGTACTGCAAATGAAATTGTACACGGTAAAATCCCCATGTCGGTTACGGCCATTTTAAAAGCCGCGCAACAACCTTCCGACGCCTGCGCTAAACTCGCTGAATATAAGTATGTACCTTTAATGATTATAATTTGGGTGCTGAGCATGATTGATGCATACCGTTTGGGCAGAAAAGTACTTCCCACAAAAAAATAAGCCAATTAATTAGAGCTAGGTTTGGTTGGCTTATTAATTGCCTCCCTAATATTTATTCCTGATATTTAGCTATTATTAATGGCGGTAATAATTATTATTGCCGCCTTTTCATTTTTATATATATTTCTTGTAACCGAGATTTTTTGCCTGCATCGTGTAAATGCCTGTATATACCCAGTAAAATCCTCAAACCTCGTTAAAACGCTCAATTGTTAATATTTAGTTAATTAAAGTCCTTCTCCTTGTACCTTTTTATTCATTTAATGTTAATAAGTAAATGATACTTTCTGCTCGCCAAATTAACTTTGTTTAACTATTAAGTATTGGTTTGGTGTCAATTTATTACGTCAAGCAATGACGACTGATAATTTCAATTTAAGGAAATACGATGAATAACAGTTCAAATAATCACAAAAGAAAGGATTTTAAAGTGGCGAGCTTATCGTTAGCTTTATTATTAGGATGCTCAACAATGGCCAATGCCGCTGTTGAGAAGTTAACGGTGAGTGGGAACCAAATTCTTGCGGGTGGAGAAAACTCAAGCTTTGCAGGACCTAGCCTATTTTGGAGTAATACGGGGTGGGGCGCTGAAAAATTTTATACAGCAGAAACAGTAGCAAAAGCAAAAACTGAATTTAATGCAACATTAATTCGTGCAGCTATTGGCCATGGTACCAGTACTGGTGGTAGTTTGAACTTTGATTGGGAGGGCAATATGAGCCGTCTTGATACTGTTGTGAACGCAGCTATTAGCGAAGATATGTACGTTATTATTGATTTTCATAGCCATGAAGCACATACCGATCAAGCAACTGCAGTTCGCTTTTTTGAAGACGTAGCTACCAAATATGGACAGTACGACAATGTTATTTATGAAATTTATAACGAGCCGTTACAAATCTCGTGGGTTAACGATATTAAGCCTTATGCAGAAACAGTTATTGATAAAATCAGAGCAATCGACCCTGATAACTTAATTGTGGTTGGAACGCCTACGTGGTCGCAAGATGTTGATGTGGCATCACAAAATCCGATAGATCGCGCCAATATTGCTTACACTCTGCATTTTTATGCTGGCACGCATGGTCAATCGTATCGAAATAAAGCACAAACAGCACTCGATAACGGTATTGCTTTGTTTGCCACAGAGTGGGGAACGGTTAATGCTGATGGTAATGGTGGTGTTAATATTAATGAAACCGATGCATGGATGGCATTTTTTAAAACAAACAATATTAGCCACGCTAACTGGGCTTTAAACGATAAAAACGAAGGTGCTTCGTTATTTACTCCAGGCGGTAGTTGGAATTCACTAACATCGTCAGGCTCTAAAGTTAAAGAGATCATTCAAGGTTGGGGTGGTGGTAGTAGCAATGTTGATTTAGATAGCGACGGGGATGGCGTAAGTGACAGCCTTGATTAGTGCGATAATACTCCCGCAGGTACAACGGTTGATAGTATTGGCTGCNGCGGTAACCGATAGCGATGCCGATGGTATAAGCGATAATGTTGATCAATGTCCTAATACACCTGCAGGTGAAACTGTTAATAATACAGGTTGTGTTGTTGAAGTAGTTGAGCCACAAAGCGATGCGGATAACGATGGAGTGAATGATGATATTGATCAGTGCCCAAATACACCCGCTGGTACAAGTGTTGATACAAATGGATGCAGTGTTGTAAGTTCAACAGATTGTAATGGTATTAATGCATACCCTAATTGGGTGAACAAAGATTACTCAGGTGGTCCGTTTACTCACAATAACACCGACGATAAAATGCAATATCAGGGTAATGCATACAGCGCAAATTGGTATACAAACAGTCTTCCAGGAAGTGATGCTTCGTGGACGTTTCTTTATAGTTGTAATTAAGCGCGTTTAATAAAATAAACGAGAAGGTAAATAATGTGTTTACCTTCTCTTTTTATACAAAATGTTAGCCCTTATAGACACTTTGGTGTTGAGCAGCAATGTTGTAGCTTGGGGAATTTATGTTATCTATATAGCGCCAATCGGTTGTGATTTGCTCTTTAGTAATAGTCAGTAACATATATCCACGGTGTGATAAGTCACAATAATTTAAGTCGTTTATTAGCAATGTAAGCGAGTCAGCCATTTGCTTTGCTTGTGCTGTATTAAGCGCTAAATAATGCTCCATACCCGGGGATGTAACACCAGGTGTTGCAAACTCTACTCCTACGCTTTCTCCTTTTGCATTTTTTAATGTGCCATGCCACGCATTGTGCGTATCACCTGCAACCACTACTAACTTTTTATTTAATGCGGTAACGCTTTTGTATAATGCTTCGCGCTCGCTTGGGTAACCATCCCACGCATCTAAATTATAAGGCATTAAAGTATTTACGCGTGCGAGTTGCGCGGGTGTTACCGCTTTATTAGCTAACACGGCTTTTTTAATGGCAACAAGCTCTTTTAACACCAGGGGTATTTTAGTGCGATCGGATTGCGAGAATATTTCAGTAGGTAGCCACATTTTAGTCATTAATACTTGCTGGCCTAATATTTGCCACTTTGCATTTGATTTAGTTATCGCACTGGTGAGCCAGTTTAGTTGTGTGTTACCTAGTAACTGCCTTTTTGGATTATTTAAATCACTGACAAAGCGCGCAACATCCATTTGTTTGGTCTCTAGATTTTTGTAGTCGCTGTAAGCGAGTTGTTTATCGCGTGCTATTACGCGAGTATCTAGCATGTGTAAGCTTATTAAATTACCAAAATCGAAGGTGCGGTATATTTGCGGGCTTTGTTCACCCATAGGCGGTCTAATTGGCAGCCATTCGTAATAGGCTTGAATAGCTGCTGCACGGCGCTTAAAAAAGTCACCTTCATCAGGGGTATGATTTTCAGCACCACTTTTATAGGTATCGTTGGTAACTTCGTGGTCATCCCATATTGCGATAAATGGCGCTGCAGCGTGAAGTGCTTGTAAGCCTTGGTCTGTTCTGTAAATAGCATAGCGCTTACGATAGTCGCTAAGGGTAATAATTTCACCACTGTTATCGGCTGNGCGGCCAATTTTTTCAGCATTTTCGGTAGCGTATCCGCCCATTGGGTATTCGTAAATGTAATCTCCCAAATGCAGTACCACATCTAAATCTTTTTGCTTAGCGGCATCTGTGTAGGCATTAAAGTACCCAGCAGGATAGTTTGAGCACGACACAACAGCCATTTTTACTTGTTCAATGTTATTTATTGGTAGTGTTTTAGCACGGCCAATTGGGCTTTGTGTATTTAAACCCATAAACCGATAAAAGTACTCTGTGTTTGGAGCAAGTTCTTGCACATCTATTTTTATCGTAAAGTCTCTGCTTTTATCTGTTTGTTCGCGCCCGCTGCGGATGATGTTTTTAAATTGAGAGTCTCTTGCCAGTTCCCAAGCAGCAGTAACTTCAAAATTTGATTGAGAAGTAGTTGCACGTGTCCAAATAATTAAAGCATGACTAAGCGGATCGCCACTCGCTACACCGTGTTTAAATTCAATAGCCGATAGAGGTTTGTTTATTAATGTTTGAGCACAACCTGTAATAGCACTCGATACTGCGACGGTAAATATACTTGCTGCTGAGGTTTTTAAAAAATTTCGACGTGATGAAAGAGTCATACTGCACTTTTTTAATTATTAATAGTGGTGCGCACTTTAACGATTAGATATGACGTTTTTATAAACGCTAAATGTATTTAGTGTGACGATATTAATACACTTAAACCTCTTTTATTTATTAACTAAAAAGTAGTCAAAAAATTAAATTTAATGGTTAAATTAACAAGAGATGAATTTTTTAAATTAAAGCTATTTGTATAAAGTTCTTTAATTACAGTTGTTTAAATTTTATTTTTATGTTGGCACAACCCTTGAGTATGTAATTACGTCTAAACAATACACAAACAAGGAATACCATTATGAAACATTCAATTAAAATCGCTATGGCAAGTTTATTAGTATTAGGTTCTGCGCAAGTACATGCAGTAGAGGTGGACCTAGATGTAACTGATATATTAACTCAAAGTGTAGCAAGCTATGTTCAGCAAACCACAATTGAACTTGAAAAATCATTAAAGGAAACGCTTTATTTTGATGCCAAAACTGTTTTAGAGAGTTTATTAGATGAGCCCGCTTTAACAGATAGCACAACGCTTAAAAATACTGACACTAGTATTAAAAACGTAAAATAAATCATTTAAAGGATTAAAACGATGAGCAGTGAACTTGGATTATTTGCATTAATGTTAGCACCCGTAGTCAGCATGATTAGCGCTTATTACTCGGTACAAGTGTTTAAAGCTATGGGAGGTTGGTTTAATCTTTAGCCAATTATATAGCTGGTAATTAATTCGATTCATACAAAGCTGATCGACTTAGCAAAAGCGCACGTAAATAAAGGCAGAGTGTTTGAAATAAGTAGACTTTATGAAACGTGCGATTTTTCCATTACCCATTTTTATGTTACCTGAAGGTTATACGCGATTACGCATATTTGAGCCTCGTTATTTAAATATGGTTAAAACCGCATTAAAAAATAATACAGGGTTTGTGCTTTGTACGTTTGAGCATGACACGCCTTTTAATATAAGCGCGCAAGGTTGCCTTGTTGATATTATTGATTTTGACCAAGACGATAACGATGTATTATTAATTGATGTATTTGCATCGCAAAATGTGCAAATTAATGACGTTTATCAAGACGAAGACGAATTACGTCATGGCTTAGTATCGCCTTGTAATACGCCGTATTGGTACAACGATTCTAACAATCAAATTGGTGAACATTACCTATTACACGACGCGCTTAAAAACGTGTTTGATGGTAATACGGAACTTAATTTGTTGTACAAGAAAACTCATTTTGACAAGCTTCCTTGGATTGCAGCACGTTGGCTTGAACTCCTACCTGTTTCTATTGAGAAAAAACAGCAACTTGCATTTGAAACGAATTTTGATAACTTACTGAATTTCCTCCATACTGTGATTAATAACGAATTTGCCTAAATTTTATGATCCTAAATTAATTATTGCCCGTATTACTTAATACAAAAGCAATAACGGGATAAATTATTATGGTAAGTCAACAACAGTCACCACGTTGTGAACCTAATACAGGTAAGTACACTGCCATGCCAGAAACGCCGAGTAAAGAGCTCATGCAAGCGCTTATAGATGTTGCGCAATCACGCGACAAAAAAGCGTTTTCTTATTTATTTGAATACTTTGCGCCAAAAATTAAACGCTTTGGAATAAAGCAGTTTGGTGTTGAAGCTCAAGCAATGGAGCTTGTGCAAGAAACGCTAACTTCTGTTTGGCGTAAAGCACATTTGTATCACAGTGATAAAGGTGCAGCGACTACGTGGGTTTATACCGTTATGCGTAACGCGTCGTTCGATATGCTTCGTAAAATGAAAAGTAATAAAGAAGAAAATATAAGCGAAGATATTTGGCCGTTACTAAACGACTCACAAGATACGCATCATGAGTACAGTGATCATTTAGAAGATAAGCAAATTAAGCGCTATTTAGACAAATTACCAATTGCTCAACGCGAAGTGGTAAGAGGCGTTTATTTCCAAGACATGTCGCAAGAGCAACTTGCACATCAACTTAATATTCCAGTAGGCACGGTAAAATCACGGTTACGTTTGGCCTTGCAAAAATTACGTAATGAAATGGGAGATCAGCATGATTAAACATCACCCGAGTGAAACTTTACTGACACAGTATTGCGATGCATCACTTGCTACATCATTGAGTTTAGCCGTTTCTATTCACGTAGATATGTGCCCTGTGTGCCAAGCTAAAGTAGCTAAAATTGAAGCAAGTAATGCAAATGCATTATTTAGTGAAGAGCCTGCTAAATTTGAGAAACCTCAAACTGAGAAATCTGATTTACTTGAAGAGTTTGAACTAAATGTACTTGATATGATCATGTCTGATGATTCTATTGATGAAGTTTACGAAGTAGAGCCTGTATCTATTAAAGTGAATGAGCATAACTATCAACTTCCACGTGCTCTAACACGTATTACTCATAGCAAATTCACACAAGTTGGTAAGTTAGCGCGTTCTCGTGTTGCATTAGATGATGGTGCGCTGCGTTCTAGCTTGCTACATATTGATGCTGGCGGCGAAATTCCTGAGCATACACATACCGGATTTGAAGTTACTTTACTACTAGACGGTGAGTTTAGTGATGAAGATGGTAATTACGTACCAGGCGACTTTATTTGGCAAGATGGTAGTCATCAACATACACCTTTAACAAAAGATGGATGTTTATGCTTTACAGTTGTCAGTAGTGCGCTACATTTTAATAAGGGCTTCAGCAAGTTACTAAATCCAATAGGTAATTTGATTTACTAAGAGAATATATGCATACAGATATAATAAAAATAGGTATAAGCGCCTGCTTAGCAGGCGAAAAAGTTAGATTTGACACAGGACATAAAAAGTCAAATTTTTGTATGGATGAGCTAGGTAAACACGTTGAATACACACGGTTTTGTCCGGAAGTAGCGGTAGGTTTACCAATACCCCGTCCAACTATTCGCCAGGTTAAAGTGGGCGATACTATTAAAGTATGCCGCCCAGATGGCACCGGTGAAGTAGGCCAGCAACTTACCGAATATGGTAAAAAAGTTGCAACTGAACAAGCTAAAGAACTAAGCGGATTTGTATTTTGTGCAAAAAGCCCAAGTTGCGGCATGGAGCGCATTAAAATCTACAATGAAGCAGGAACAGGTAACACCTCAGAAGGTGTTGGTTTTTTTGCTGAGCAAATAATGAAGCACAACCCATTATTGCCATGTGAAGAAAACGGACGTTTAAATGACATGCACTTACGTGAAAACTTTGTAATGAGAATTTACGTATTTAAAAACTGGCAAAAATTAGTACAAGAGCCGCTTACGGTTCATAAGCTTACTCAATTTCATTCTCAGTATAAGTACTTGCTAATGGCTCATAATTATCAAGCTTATCGCGATTTGGGTAACCTGTTAGGAACATATGTAGGTGACGATATAAGCGCAGTTGCTGATGAATATATTTTAGGTTTGATGATGGGTCTTAAAAAGCCAGCTTCTCGAAGAAATAACTGCAACACGCTAATGCATTTACAAGGTTACTTTAAAACATTTTTATCGAAGGTTGAAAAACAAGAACTTCGTGATGCAATAGATGAATACCGCGAAGGATTGGTGCCATTGTATGTACCACTTACTTTGCTAAAACATCATTTGAAGGTTCACCCAAATGAGTACCTTGAAAAACAAGTGTTTTTTAACCCTTATCCTCACGATTTAAAACTACGATTTGGTATTTAATGGATACATTATTTTGGTTTAGGCGCGATTTGCGCCTTTTTTCTAACGAAGCGTTAATTCAAGCGCTAAATAATGGCGCTAAACACGCCATTTTTTTTGTGTCTGAAAAGCAGTGGCAACAACACCAAGCTGCGCCTATCCAGATTGACTTACTCAAGCGCCGAGTTACTTATCTTCAATCTCAGCTTGCTGATTATGGCATTACCTTACATGTTATTGAAGCGCCTAGCTTTGGCGATTGTACGCGTGAGCTTATTGATTTTTGTAAATCAAACGATGTAAAACATGTAATTGCTAATACAGAATATGAGCTTAATGAAGTAAACCGCGATAAAGCAATTTTGCACGAATGCGATGAGCTTTCTATTACTTTTACTTTGTACGAAGGTGATTTGATTGCACCTGTTGGAACGGTTAAAAATCAAAGTAATGAAATGTATAAAGTGTTTACTCCATTTAAGCGAGCATGGCTAAAGCAGTATCAAGATACACACTTTAGTTTGCCTCAATGGCCTCTAACTTCTGATCCAATAAAATTTGATGAAAGCGACTTACTAAAAAGTGATGGATGCTCAGATAAGTGGCCGGTTGACGACGATACACTGTCTACCGTGGTCGATAACTTTATATGTGACAAGCTTACAAGCTACGACGATCAGCGTGATATACCCAGCGTAAAAGGCACATCAGGTTTAAGCCCGTATTTAGCATTGGGTATTGTAAGCACTAAACAGCTGCTTATTAATATTCAGCAGCGTTATCCTGATATTTTAACTACGTCAAAAAGTAAAACGTTTACGTGGATTAACGAGCTTGTTTGGCGCGAATTTTACAGGCATTTAATTGCTGAATTTCCGAAGCTTTCGCGCGGTGATAACTTTAACGAAAAGTATAACGCCGTAGTGTGGCGTAAAAGCGAAAATGAATTTACAGCATGGTGTGAAGGGCGAACAGGTTACCCGTTAGTGGATGCTGCAATGCTACAACTAAAGCAAACCGGTTGGATGCACAATCGTTTACGTATGGTTGTTGCGAGCTTTTTAACTAAGCATTTATTAATAGACTGGCGCGAAGGTGAGCGCTTTTTTATGCAGCACCTAATTGATGGCGATTTAGCCTCAAATAATGGTGGTTGGCAGTGGGCTGCAAGTACCGGGTGTGATGCTCAGCCTTACTTTAGAGTTTTTAACCCTATCAGACAAAGTGAGCGCTTTGATCCAACTGGCAAGTTTATCCGTAAGTATTTGCCAGAGCTTGAAAACGTGCCAGATAAACACATTCATTTTCCACACACTTATTTAGCCGCAATAGGTAAAGATAAGGAATGTTACTGGCCAGCAATAGTTGATCATAAAGCGGCACGCGAACGTGCACTTGCTGCATTTAAGGTGTGATATGGATAACCAGTTACCAGTAGATAAATTTGTTGAAATATACCAACAGCTTGATAGCACCAACCTTGATTTATTGAGTGATATTTACTGTGACAACATACAGTTTATAGATCCGATGCATGAAATTAATGGCATTGTAGAATTGCGCAGGTACTTTGCTAACTTATATAGCAATGTTAAGCATTGCCAGTTTGATATTAGTGATTCGTTTAATAGCACAAACAATGCTTTTATTTATTGGACTATGCACTACGCACATCCAAAACTTTCATCAGGTAAAACTATCTCGGTAGAAGGTCATAGTAAGCTTATTTTTGAAAATGGCAAAATTATCAAGCACAGAGATTACTTTAATGTAGGCGAGTTGTTATATAAGCATATTCCTTTACTTGGTAGTGTTATAAAGCTAATTGATAAAAGGGCAGGTTAATTATGATCACATTAATTACGGGTGCTACTTCAGGTATTGGTGAGCAGTTAGCAATTAAATATGCGCAGTTGGGAGACACTGTTATAGCTTGTGGCCGTAATAGTGAAAAGCTCGCTGAGCTTGCTAAATACGACAATATTCAAGCATGTAAATTTGATGCAACTAATCTACATGACATTAAAGAGTCTACTATTGGCTTCCCTCATTTTGACCGTGTTATTTTAAACGCGGGTAACTGTGAATACATAGATGACGCGCGAAATTTTGATAGTGCATTGTTTGAGCGTGTAATTAACGTGAATTTACTATCTATGGGGTATTGCCTTGAAGCGCTACTTCCTAAAATAAATTCAGGCGGCCAGCTTGTTTTAGTTAGCTCAAGTGTTACTTATCTTGCGCTACCTCGTTCAGAAGCTTATGGTGCATCAAAAGCGGGTGTAAGTTATTTAGCAAAAAGCTTAGCTGTTGATTTAGATGATGTTGATGTGACTTTAGTTCATCCAGGCTTTGTGAAAACTCCGCTCACTAATAAAAATGATTTCCCGATGCCTATGGCCGTTACCGCTGAAAAAGCCGCAGACTATATGATTAAGGGAATACATAAGCGCCGAAAAGATGTTCACTTTCCGTACCGTTTTACGCTTATATTAAAAGCATTACGTATTTTACCACTCCCAATTTGGCTTAAAATCGCAAAAGGATTAGCCCGTTGAAAAAAATAGCAATAATAGGAACTGGTGTATCTGGTTTAACATGTGGGCATTTGCTTCATAAACATTACGATGTAACCGTATTTGAAAAAAATGATTATATAGGTGGCCACACTGCAACGGTTGATGTTGATGTGTGCGGCATAAAATACGCAATAGATACTGGCTTTATTGTATTTAATGACCGAACTTACCCATACTTTGAAAAGCTGCTAAAGCGTATTGGTGTAGATAAACAAACAACGCAAATGAGCTTTAGTGTTCATAACGAAGCCACGGGCTTTGAATACAATGGCCATACGTTTACAAGCCTGTTTGCACAGCGCCGTAATATTTTTAGACCTAAGTTTTGGCGATTATTGTACGACATTGTTAGGTTTAACAAACTGTGTAAAGCACTACATGAAAAAGATGATTACCAGTCTGATCAATCATTAAGGCAACTGCTTAGTGACAATCACTTTAATGACTTTTTTAAATACCATTACATACTGCCTATGGGGGCTGCTATTTGGTCTACCAGTATTAAAGAAATGGAAAATGTAGGCGTAGAGTTTTTTGTTAAGTTTTTTTTCAACCATGGTCTGTTAGATATAACAAACAGGCCTCAGTGGTATGTTATACTTGGTGGCTCTCGTCAGTACATTAAACCGCTGATAAGAGGCTTTGCCGATAAAGTTAATCTTAATACAAACATTAAATCTGTTACGCGTCAAAATGATGAAGTAACAATAGAGTTTGCCAGTGGTGAGCAAAGTAAGTTTGATAAAGTAATATTTGCTTGTCATTCAGATCAGGCGCTTGCACTACTTGGTGATGCGACTGAGCAAGAAAAGTCAGTATTGGGTGCAATAGCTTACACTGAGAATTCAGTGGTGCTGCACACCGATACAAACCTTTTACCAGATAGAAAAGCAGCATGGGCAAGTTGGAACTACCTACTTAATAACAACACTGATAAAGCAGCTGTTGTTACTTACCAAATGAATATTTTGCAAGGTATACAATCGGATACACAGTTTTGTGTAACGCTTAATCACCTTGAAGGAATAAGCCAAAGTAAAATTTTGCGCGAGTTTACTTATCATCACCCTGTATTTAACCAAGAGTCAATTGCTGCTCAAAAACTTAAACACAGTATTGATGGACAAAACAATAGTTATTTTTGTGGTGCTTATTGGTACAATGGTTTTCATGAAGATGGCGTACACAGTGGTGTAGATGTAGCCAAGCAACTTGGGGTCGAATTTGACTAGTGCAGTGTATTTAGGCGATGTAAAACATCGCCGTTTTGCTGTTAAAGAACATCGTTTTAGTTATCCATTGTATATGATGTGGGTAGACTTAAATAATCCTCAACAACTAAATGGTGTGCATAAACACATAGGTACGTCAGGATTAAAAGCGTTAAAATTTAATGAAGCTGATTATCTTAAAGGCACCTCACAACTTGCTAAACGACCTCTTATTGAGCGTGCACATGAACAACTTGCCAATTTAGGTATTACCGAAACCTTTTCTCATATTTACATGCTAGGGCAATTTCGTTGTTTTGGTGTGTATTTTAGCCCTGTTAATTTTTATTTTTTTGGCCACAACGATACTCGTTTTAAGTATATGATTGCTGAAGTAAGTAATACACCATGGAACGAACGTCATTATTATTTAGTCTCTTTAGAAAAAAAAGTGAACTTTAAGAAGGTTTTTTCCGTATCACCTTTTATGAATCTGGATATGAACTATCATTGGCATGTCAAACAATCGCCTGATAAAACATTGATACACATTGAAAATAAGCGAAATGAAGAGTTATTATTTGATGCAACACTTCGTTTAAAACGTAAAGAACTCACTAACGAAGAGATTAATAAGTTGTTTAAACGTTTTCCGGCCATGACATGGTCTATTTTCAAAGGTATTTATTATCAGGCACTGAAGTTGTTTATAAAACGAGTGCCTTTTTTAGGTCACTCAGGTAAGCCATAAATCACATAGGTAGTCAGGACAATTAATAGGTATTTTAATGGATAAAGTGTCGAGCTTAAATTGCGAACAAAGCACTAGTTGGTTAACTAATATATATAAAAAATTAGTGACTAAAGCCTTTTCGTCAATTGAAACAGGTCAAGTTGTTTTAATTGAAGGAAATGAGCGTACAGTTTTTGGCGATGTATCGTCTGCGTTAAAAGCCACAGTAACAGTTAACGATAAAGCTATGTATAAAGCGTTTGCATTATCTGGGAGCGTTGGCGCTGGTGAAGCGTATATCTTGGGTCACTGGTCTTGTGACAACTTAACTTCATTTATAGAAATATTTGCTATAAACGAAAAGCAACTCGATGAGTTTGAAAAAAAATTCGCATTTTTTAGTAATATCGCACACCGATTTAATCACATAAAAAATAAAAATTCAGAATCGGGTTCTAAAAAGAACATTGTTGCTCATTACGACTTAGGTAATGATTTGTACGAATCATTTTTAAGTAAAGAAATGCTTTACTCAAGTGCTGTATATCCTACAAAAGAAGCAACACTTGAAGATGCGCAGCAATACAAGCTTAAACGCATTTGTGAGCAAGTTGAGCTTCAAAAAAATGATTCAGTAATTGAAATTGGTACAGGGTGGGGGGCTTTTGCTATATACGCAGCCACACATTACGATTGCCATGTAACAACAACCACCATATCTGATGAGCAACATGATTATGTAGCTAAAAAAATTGTTGAACTTGGTCTTGAGAATAAAATAACATTACTCAAGCTCGATTACAGATTACTAAAAGGTAAATACGACAAACTTGTTTCTATTGAAATGATAGAAGCGGTTGGTCATGACTATTTACCTAGCTTCTTCACTCAGTGTGGTGAGCTCTTAAAAGACGACGGCGCAATGCTTATTCAAGCAATTACTATCGGCGATCAGCGTTATAAGCACTACTTAAAAAACTCTGACTTTATCCAACAGTATATTTTCCCAGGTGGGTGCTTGCCATCACTTAACGAAATGAGTGAGCAAATCAAAAATAATACCGATATGGTTATTCATACTGTTAATGATATTGGCGCTCACTACGCACGAACATTAGCGGATTGGCGTACTCGTTTTATAAAAAGCTGGCCTGATTTGGACCGCTCTAAATTTGATGAACGTTTTTATCGTTTATGGTTATTTTATTTTGCTTATTGTGAAGGTGCATTTAGAGCTAGAGCAACAAGTACAGTGCATTTAATGGCGCGTAAACCACGTTTTATTAGCGATAACGATGATATTGCGCTCAATTACTAATTTTGTTTTGTTTCAAGCAGTGTGGTTTTTATCATTACTGCTTGAAGCTGATTCGCTACTTTTTAGTGGCTTGATTATTGTTTTAATGTTTTTGTTGTCAAAGCAGAAAAAACAAGACTCCTTACTATTAATTAAAGCCCTACCTTTAGCCCTGTTATTAGAATTTATAGCGGTAAAGCTAGGCTTGTTAGAATTTAAAGTATATCCCTTCCCCCTATGGCTCGCTTTTTTATGGGCTGCATTATTACTTTCTTTAAATACCTCTATGGTTTTTTTAAGTAGATTAAAACTTTGGCAGGCCTTTTTGGTATGTATTGCTTTTGCGCCTGCAAGTTATTGGGCAGGTGCTCGTTTTGAAGTAATAAGCCTAGGATTACCTTTATGGCAATTTTGGCTTGTTTACGGAGCGATATGGTCTGCAGTGTTTACCGCTATCCTTTTTATAAACCAAAAAATTAAGTTGTTTATTAATCGCTGAACGCCCACAAATTTTCATTTTGCAACATTACTCACTTATTCAAAGGGAACTTATTTTGAAATTTTTATTAAAGGCAGTTACTTTTTATTTGCTTACAACTTCAATTGTTTTAGCTAACACACAATTTAATAAAGTAGGCGAAGCACGAATGGAGTATTTATTTTGGGATGTATATGACGCTGTGCTATTTACCCCTTCAGGTAATTACAGCGCAGGAACACATCCTGTTAAGTTTAAGCTTACCTATTTACGCGACTTTGAAGCTAAAGAAATAATTAAAGCAACAAATGAGCAGTGGGAACATCTTGGAAAAAAAGAATTAGCTGACAAATATGGCAGTAAATTGTTGTCTATTTGGCCTGATATAAAAAAGGGTGACTCGCTAACGTTAATCACAAATGAGCAAGGTATGAGCACTTTTTATCATAATGATGAAAAAATTGGTGAAATTAATGAGCCTCAATTTTCGAGTGACTTTTTAGCCATTTGGCTTGATAAAAAAACCTCTGAGCCAAAACTACGAAAGCAACTATTAGGGAATTAATATGAACATATTAAACACGTTGAAAGCAGCTGTAATGACCGTCTCGGCTCTACTTTTAATTAGCTGTTCGGCACCAAATGTTGAACATTATAAAAATACATCGCCAAATTTCGACTTTAAAACGTTTTTTAGCGGAAATTTGAAAGCCTATGGTGTTGTACAAGACTTTAAAGGCGAATTGACCCGAAAGCTTGTCGTAGATATGAATGCGACTTGGGACGGTAACCAGGGCGTTATTGAAGAAGACTTTGTTTATGATGATGGTGAAACCCAAAAGCGAATCTGGAAAATAACGTTAAATGAAGACAATAGTTTAACGGGGTCGGCAGCTGATGTTATAGGTACAGCAAAAGGTAAAAGTGATGGCAGTGTATTTCACTGGAATTATGATGTTGAACTTCCATACGATGGCAGTACTTTGGAAGTGAATTTTGACGATTGGATGTACTTGGTTACACAATCGCGCTTGATAAACCGCACGTCTATTGTTAAGTTTGGAGTCGAGGTCGGGGAAGTGACCTTAGTTATCGAAAAAATATAGCTTATTTACCCAGTTGCTTAACTTGCGCCAAAATTGTACTCAAATTAAGTCTTTGTTAACCCAACATGCTGTATTTTACCGAGAATTATTTAAATTTTACTCATTTTTTAAGAATTTAAGCAAAAAATGCAATTTGCTGTTGCTAACTCTTTAAAAATGCATAAAGATAGGTTTTGCGAAGGCAAAATAATAACGAATAGGAATCTAACAATGAATAAAGCTCAATTAGTTGAAAAAATTGCTACTGATGCAGAAATCTCTAAAGCCGCTGCTACTCGTGCTCTTGACGCGTTTACAGGTGCTGTAACTTCTTCTTTAAAAGAAGGTGATTCAGTAGCATTAGTTGGTTTTGGTACTTTCTCAGTAAAAGAACGTGCAGCTCGCACTGGCCGTAACCCACAAACGGGTGCTGAGATCCAAATCGCAGCGGCAACTATCCCAAGCTTTAAAGCAGGTAAAGGTCTTAAAGACCAAGTAAACCCTTAATAGGTTTAACGAATTAAATTAAAAAAAGAGCTATTTAGCTCTTTTTTTTTATGTTTAAAAAGCCGCTATATAACGGCTTTAATAGATGAGTGTTATGCTTTTAGCGCTTTATCGCCTCGCCCAATACCAACAGCACCAGAACGTACAACTTCAATAATATCGGTTTCATGGCGAAGTGTGTCTAAAAACGATTCTATTTTGTCTGTACTGCTCACTAGTTGCAGGCTATAGCTTTGTCGGCCCATATCTAAAATTACACCTTGAAATACATCAACTACGCGAGTAACCGCTGCTCGAGTCGTCTCGTCTTGAGCAAATACTTTAACAAGTAATAGCTCGCGCTCAATGTGGCTCATTTCTGTTAAATCGATAATTTTAAGCACATCTACTAACTTGTTAACTTGCTTTGTGATCTGCTCAACAACTCTGTCGTCACCCATAGTAGTAATAGTAATACGTGACAATGATTGATCATCAGTTGTGCCAACGGTTAGGCTGTCAATGTTGTATGCTCGTTGTGAAAATAGTCCAACAATACGCGACAGTGCACCGGGTTCGTTTTCTAATAGAATAGATAAAATACGACGCATTATGCTTTTACTCCTTTACGTAACCACATCTCATCAATGCCACCTAACTTGATTTGCATTGGGTATACATGTTCTTTCTCATCAACGTTTATGTCTAAAAAGACTAGCCGGTCGTTAATTGACATTGCTTTATCTATAGCAGGCTGCAATTCATCAAGTGTATTTACTTGTATTCCTACATGCCCGTAGCTTTCAACTAACTTAACAAAATCAGGTAGCGAGTCCATGTAAGATGATGAATGACGTCCGCCGTAAACCATATCTTGCCATTGGCGTACCATACCTAAAGAGCGGTTATTAAGTGATACAACTTTTACCGCTAGGTTGTACTGTAAGCAGGTAGATAGCTCTTGAATATTCATTTGAATAGAGCCATCACCCGTAATACATACAGACTCTTTGTCTGGAAAGGCTAGTTTTACACCCATTGCTGCAGGTAAGCCAAAGCCCATAGTGCCTAGGCCGCCTGAATTTATCCACTGACGAGGGTGCTTAAATGGGTAATATTGCGCTGCAAACATTTGGTGCTGACCAACGTCAGAACTTACATAAGCATCGCCATTAGTGGCTTTATAAACAGCTTCAATTACGGCTTGTGGTTTAATTTTGTCGCCATCAGTGTTGTAGCTTAAACATTTTTGTTCACGCCAACTAATAATTTGACGCCACCAATCTTCTTGTGCGCTGCGATCTATTTTAATTGGGCTTTTATCAATTCCAGCTTGTAGTTGTTCTAGTACTGTTGCTAAGCAACCTACAACCGGTATGTGCGCTTTGATTGTTTTTGAAATTGAAGTTGGATCTACATCTACATGTACAATTGTGGCATTAGGACAAAACTTTTTAACGTTATTTGTTACACGATCATCAAAACGTGCACCAAGCGCTAATATCACATCAGCATTGGCCATTGCTTTGTTAGCCTCAAGTGTGCCGTGCATGCCAAGCATACCTACAAAGTTTGGATGTACACCTGATATACCGCCAAGCCCCATTAGTGTATTTGTAATGGGTGCATTTAACGATTCAACTAAATGCGTTAATTGCTCTGACGTATTTGAAATAACAATACCACCGCCAGAATAGATAACCAGTTTTTTGGCCTCTAAAATAGTCGTTACCGCTTTACGAATTTGTTTTGAGTGCCCTTTAGTATTAGGGCTGTATGTTCTTAGCTCTGTTGTTTTAGGAAATTCGTATTCAAACTTAATGGCAGGGTTAAGCATATCTTTAGGAAGCTCAACTACAACAGGCCCCGGGCGGCCTGTGCTGGCTATGTAAAAGGCTTTAGCTAAGATTGTTGGGATTTCTTTAGCACTTCGACAGTTAAAGCTGTGTTTTACTACCGGGCGAGAACAGCCAACAATATCAGTTTCTTGGAATGCATCATCACCAATTAAATTTGTAGGCACTTGGCCTGATAATACAACCATAGGAATTGAATCCATGTATGCTGTTGCAATACCCGTTATACAATTTGTAGCGCCTGGGCCTGAGGTTGCAAGTACAACACCAACGTCTCCTGTAGCACGGGCATAACCATCAGCCATATGCGTTGCAGCTTGTTCATGACGAACTAGTATATGCTCAATATCATCTTGCTGGAAAAGTGCATCATATAGGTCTAAAACCGAACCACCGGGGTAGCCAAATATGTATTTTACCTTTAACTCTTTTAATGCCTGAACTACTAGTTCAGAGCCATTATATTCTTGTTTGCTCATCCTCATTCCTCTGTGCGCTTTTTTATGCATAAAAAAACCCCCGCGTAGTGCGAGGGTTTTTAAAAAGCAGTATCACCTTTTAATACATCCCCGCTGGGCTTATAACTAAGACCAGTACGAGTACGACTAAAAGGTTAATATGTGTGTTCATAGTTTTTACCCTATTAGCAAAACACTGCTTTTAAATTAAAAATTCTGTATGGGTTTATTTTTAAGGGTTTTGAGCCTTCATGTCAACCTTGAAAGTGCTTATTTGCATTTTAAATTCGTTTTTCGTCTTTTATTAATTTAAAACTGCAAAAATATTAACGTTAAGTGAGTTACCTAGCAGAAATTATGCATTTATTGGCTGTACTATAAAATTAGAATATAAAAGTATTTATGAACCCATAATTATCAGAACATATGTTAACTATATGTTTTTATCGCATGTTTAAATTTTTATTATTAGGTATGATTACTACATAATTCTGTTTGAGGAAAACACAGTGAAAAAAGTGACGTTAATTGCGCTTTTATCTACGCTATTAAGCCCTATCGTAGCGGCTAATAGTTTAAGCCCACACGATGTTGGTATAACTAACGAAGAACGTATTTTATATTGGCTTAAAAAAAGAGACCAAGTACCTTCAAGTGAGTTAGATAGTTCATTTAAGTCGTATATGAGTAATATTGAGGTTGCCAATCACTCAATTAAAAATGGCTTTAGGCAATTTAAATCCTCCTCTACTGATTTTTCAAACACAAATAAACAACAAGCCGCTTTTTCAACGTCGCTAGTGCCAGATCAAAGCATTAATGATGTAAAAGTGTTAGCTATCTTAATTGATTTTCCTGATCTCAAACATGACGATAATCAGCTTGTAGATCAAGATACAGAGATGTTTTACGTTGAATATTCAACTGAGCACTATCAGCAAATGCTTTTTAATACCCAAGGTTATGCGGGTCCTGATGGGCAAAGCTTATCAACAGCTGCTGATTATTATAAAGCAGCGTCTGGTAATAGTTTAAACTTTACCGGGCAAGTATATGGTTGGGTAAGCGCTGATAATAACGCAAAAGTATATGGTGAACGCCAAGGTACAACACGAGATAAAAATGCGCCCGCTTTAGTCAAAGAGGCTGTGGAGAAGGCAGTTGCAAAGTTTAATATTAATTTAGCCGATTATGATTTAACTGATTTAGATGATATTGATGGCGATGGAATCCTTAACGAGCCTAATGGCATTATTGACCATGTAATGATTTTTCATTCAAGTATTGGCGAAGAAGCAGGTGGTGGCTACCTAAGCACCGATGCTATTTGGTCCCATCGTTATTATGTATTTGACGAAAATAGCGGGCCGAGCGAGATTGCAGGCAGCAGTATTAAGCTCTTTGGTTACACAATTAATCCAATTGATGCTGGTATTGGCGTGGTGGTACATGAGTTTGGGCATGACTTGGGATTATTGGATGAATACGACTTACAATCTAACACGGTAGGTGAGCCCGTCGCGTCTTGGTCAGTTATGTCTACAGGAAGTTGGGCAGGTTCGCCAAGAGGTTCAGAGCCCGTTATGTTTAGCCCTTACGCACTTGAGTATTTACAAAATCGATACCAGGGAAATTGGGTTAATCAGCTAACGCTTGATATGGATGAGATAGACGCTAACTCACAGCAGACATTAATTAATACTGCGAGCACTTCACAGCTACAAAACCAAATAAAAGTAACACTGCCTCCAAGGCTTGAAAAATTTAAAACGCCAGTAGAAGGTGATTTTCAATACTATTCAAATACGGGTGACAATGTTAGCAACAGCTTAGTTAATACCATAGCGCTGCCAAGCACAACTGAGGCACTTACTTTAAGCTTTATTGCTTATTACAGTATTGAGCGCGATTACGATTTAGTACAAGTAAAAGTAAATGGGGAGCCTATTGCTAGTAATTATACACAAGCAGTTAACCCATATTATGGCAATATTGGTCCGTATATTTCAGGTGATTCATTTTTAAATAGCGATGCTAAGCAACCCAATGGATATTTAACTCATAAGTTTGATTTATCAGCTTATGCTGGGCAAATAATAGATTTGAAAATTGAATATATTACAGATGCGAACACACATTATTATGGTTTTGTTGTTGATGATATGCGTATTGAGCAAAGTGATACCTTAATTTGGCACAATAATGCACAAGATCAAATTAACACTGAATTTAATGGCTTTGCAAAAGTTGGTAGTTATACGTACGCATCGCCATCACATTACTATTTACAATTGCGTTCGTACACAGGTGTTGACAGCAGTTTGCAAGCAGAGCAGTACTCACCAGGATTATTGTTGTGGTATAGCGATGAATCTCAAGCAGATAACAACACGACAGAGCATCCGGGCAGTGGTTTTGCATTAGTGGTAGATGCCGATCAGCGTTCAATAAATAAAGGCAGCACGCAAACTTCCGCTGCTTCAGCAATTCAAATACGTGATGCTGCTTTTAGCCTATATCAACAAAGGGCAGGGTTAGGTGATGATGATTTATCAGCTATCACAGAGTTTACTGATAAAACCGACTATAGTTTTTCAGCGCAACAGCCATCAGGCGTTATGCTTCCACAGGTTGGTTTTGGGTTTAATATTATAAACCAGTCATCTGACAGTGAAGACATAGAAGTACAGCTTAATTACGATGTTATTAAGGGTATTAATTTTACCAAAACAGGTTTAATCGTTGATTTTAATATAGAAGGTTTAGCCCTAACACCTGCGGATAAATTTGCGTGGACTTTTGACGATGGCAGCTCAAGCACAGAGTTAAATCCAACGCATACATACCAAAACTATGGCACCTACGATGTTGAGTTTACTGCTAGCAGTGGTACTTCACAGCAAGTAACTGTAGTTGAAGTTACACTAGTTAAACCATTATCTGTAAATGAAATTGAATATGAAGTAAACCAAGGAATATTAATAGCTCAAGCTTCGTTTACAGGTGGAGTAGCACCGTATACTTATAATTGGCAGCTAGGGGATGGAAGTACTTTAACGACGCAATCGATCACCCATAATTATTTATACTCTGGTGATTACCAAGTAACGCTTACAGTGACAGATAACGAAGGCACGGAGCAAACTAAAGCGGTTGATGTAACTGCAGTTGTTCCGCTTAGCATAGATGCAAACGTTACAGTAAATGATTTAAGCGCTCAATTTAATGCGCAAGTGACCGGTGGCTTTAATAGTTATACTTACAGTTGGGATTTTGGTGATGGCAGTGCGGTGTCAAATTTACAAAACCCAATACATACTTATCAAGCTGACGGGGCATTTAATGTAACGTTGAGTGTTACTGATACTCAAACAAATGATACTTTTACTAAAGAGCTATCCCTTACAGTGCAAAAGCAGCAAAGTAGTTCTGGTTCAAGTGGCGGATCATTGGCAGGTTTATTAGTGTTATTACTTTTATGCTTACCTAGGATAAAACGCAGCTAGCAAACACAAAAAAGCCCGCTAAATTAGCGGGCTTTTGAAATTAATAACAAATATTAATTATAAACGGTCAATTACTGATTGAGTGAAATCAGTTGTACCGTGGCTGCCGCCTAAATCGCGAGTTGTACGGTCGCCAGATTTTATTACATCAGCAACAGCACTACGAATACGCTCTGCTGTGTCGCCCATATCTAAATGCTCAAGCATTTGGATAGATGCTAAAATTACAGACGTTGGGTTAGCTAGGTTTTTGCCAGCAATATCTGGAGCACTACCGTGTACAGCTTCAAAAATTGCTGCGTCTTCACCAATGTTAGCACCTGGAGCCATACCTAAACCGCCAACTAAACCAGCACAAAGGTCAGATAAAATATCACCAAATAAGTTAGTCGTTACAATTACGTCAAACTCTTCAGGTGTCATTACCAGTTTCATACACGTTGCATCAACAATCATTTCGTTTGATTCAATTTGTGGGTAACGTTCAGCTACTTCACGCGCAACTTTTAAAAACAAACCAGATGTTGATTTTAAAATGTTAGCTTTATGAACAGCTGTTACTTTTTTGCGGCCTTCACGTACCGCTAGCTCGTATGCAAAAGTTACTATTTTTTCTGCGCCTTCACGCGTAATTATTGATTTTGCTTCTGCTTCATTACCGTCTTCACTTACTATTTGGCCTGCACCTGAGTACATACCTTGCGTGTTTTCACGAATAGTAATGATATCAATATCGTCGTAACGAGCTTTAGTACCAACAAATGATTTAACAGGACGTACGTTAGCGTATAAACCAAATTGCTTACGAAGTGTTACGTTAATAGACGTAAAACCTTCACCTACAGGCGTTGTTAATGGGCCTTTAAGAGTGATTTTGTTTTTAGCTATTGTATCAACCGTGTCTTGTGGAAGTAATTCACCTGTTTTTTCAAGTGCAGCTAGGCCAGCATCAACAAATTCATAATCAAAGTCGCAACCTGCGGCTTTTAATATTTCAAGTGCTGAGTCGATAATGCTCGGACCGATGCCGTCGCCTTTGATCACTGTGATGGTTTGTTTGGCCATTGACTTTTCCTTTAAAGAGTTTGATTTGCACATAAATTATTACCCTGAGAGAGTAATAGCTTGTTAGGTCATTTATGTGAACGTGCTTGAAAATTTAAGGGCGCATTTATACCAAGTTATCGCCCATTTTGCTAGTTTATACAGGAAATACCGGGTATACACCAAAGTTATAATGGGTATAAGAACGTTAAATAGTCCTCTATAAATTAAATACTATTAAATAGCGCAAGCGATTCTAATTTTTGATTGAAATCAGTTAGATTTTGCCACTTTAGTATTTTCAGTTGTTCGTTTAATGTTTGCAGTTGCCACGCTGTAAGCGCAAGTTCCGGTTTAAAAACACTCTGCGCAACAATTTTAAGCGTGATCCAGAGTTTATGAGAGTCAGTTAAATGTTTTTTAGGTGTTTGCTCTGCTTCTAAAAGTGCCGTTGTCCATGGGTTGTCACTTAATAAGTGGGTAAGTTGTTGCGTTAGTTGCTCGTTATTAATTGAATCCACTCCAAAAAATGAGCTAATAGGAGCACTCAATGTTTTATTTGGTGTCTCGTCAATCAGCGTTTTACGAGAAAGCTGTGTACTGCATTGCGTTAATAAAAAATGAGCATAAGCATATAAAGGTAATGTAATGTGTTCAAATTGGTCGTGTTTATTTTTACTGACTAATAAGGCCATTATTTTCACTAAACAATTTAATCTGTTAGTAACGTATGCTTGCAGAGGGTGTGGGGTAACATTAACTAATTGCTCAAAAACAACTCTTTGAATTATCGCAGGCGCATTATAATAACCGACCATCGATAAGCTATGCTTTAAGTCTTTAGCGGCCTGATGCTCCTTATTGTAAGGTTTTACTGCCTCACATAAATTCGCGACTACCTGAGGGTGAACCGCCATTAGTTGGCTTAACCCTTTATAGCTATATTCGTGCTGCAACTTAATATTACTTATTAGTTCAAGTAAAGACTGTGCTTTATCAACGTCAACTGCACTTTTCGACTTTACATGTTCACTGTTGAACACTTTAAAGTTAATAGTTTTATCAGCGCAATGCCATTGTTTTGGGTTGTCGTTAAGAGTTGCTTTAACGCTAAACCAAGCTAATTTATTTGGATTAGCGGTACTAATTAAAATATGTTTTTGCTGCGCATCAGTCGCTAAATAAATCATGGTTTGCTCGGCATAAAAAACGCGGCTTCCCGGTAACAGTGGCCCCAAATGAGCTATAAGTGATTTGATTAGCTGCAGTGCAAATAAGTTGGGAGTGCGAATGTACAAATCAGCAAGTGCTTTAAATAAACTCATATGTTTATTAGCCGTATTGCTAGTGATGTTCATGCTAATAATATTTGCTAAAGCAATCAGTGTTATGCCCCCATCGTAAAGCATAATTTTAGGGGCACTTACTAATGCTTGTTTATATTTACTTAATTTAGCTAACAATTGCGTAACGGGTTTGGCAGAATCGCCACCGGATAGTATAACTTTTGCTGCTAGTTGATGACGCACTTGCCATGTTTTTTTATCGGAGTCTTGAAAAGGTGTTTGCTCACAGAGCTTGTTTAATTGCGCTCCTACACATAAATGCTCAATAAGTGAAGCTGCTATGTATAGCTCGCTTAGGGCATTGTTATAGTGTTGAGATTTACAAAGTGCAGCGGTTATTACACTCTGACTAACAACTAAGTTGGTTGCATAAGAATAATTAGGATTATAAAGTGTTAAACGTGCTTGTAATGCGAATGGCTGTTCGCTATAGAGCACTCTATATTGCTCAGCTAACTTACTTGCCATGGGGTATAAGGCTGTCCACTTTTGTTTATTGTTATAATAGCTTAAAAACAGCTGCGTATTATTAAGCAGCTGCTCTAAAGTAGTTGAAACAGCTTCATCCATTAAACCTTCACCTAATTTTGTTCTTGATATTTATTATATGCACTAGGACCCCATAAAAATAGCTGCCCATTTTTAAATAATAACCCAGTACATTCATCCATAGTGGTTATACCGTCAGATGTTTTATGCTGTGTACGATAAAAAACTATCTGAAATACCTGTTCACCATCGCGTTTGGCATAAGTAAGGTCAGGGCTGCCTAAATAATCAAGCACAGTATTTAGTGTTGTTGGCTGCTCAAGTGATAGTTTTTCGATATAACGTTTATTAAAAGCTTCTCGGTCTTGCCAGATCATAGCCTGAGGATCGTCTTTATAAAAGGTGATCACCAACGTTGCTATCAGTGCATATAGCCCTAAACCTAAGATTAAATATCGGATAAATTTTTTCAATATGATTTACTCTGACTCCGGTAACTAATAATAGTATATGTTTTGTAATGTTCAGAGGCTATTAACTTGCGACTAATTAAGTCTTAACTGCTTTAAACTAAAGCCTAAATTTATATCGGTGCGTAAACTAACCAGGTGCTTTGAGATTACGTACATATCCATATTAGCGGCTAACTTTGCTTTAATACTTGGGCTTAGAGACTCATCTTCGGCCGCATGCTCAATTGAATTATAGTTATTAACTATTTGCTGCGCAGACTTGGTACCTATTCCTTTTACTCCAGGAATATCATTTGTTTTATCACCAGCTAAAGCCCAAAAATCAACGAGCTTATTTTGCTCAACACCAAAACGCTCTTTTATACTAGTCTCATCTAAATAGAGTTTTTTAAAGTAATCATAAACTGTAATGTAGGGGCCTAAATAGGGTAAAAAGCCTTTATCAGTAGAAACAACAGTATTAGCTATTTGATTATTTGATGCTTTAAACGCAAGCGTTGCAATAATGTCATCGGCTTCATCGTTAATAGGCTCAAATACAACAATACCAGTTTCTTCTATTGCGGTTTTAAAGTGCTCTAAGGCATCTTTTAGTACTTGAGGCATTGGCGCACGTGAGTGTTTGTAGTCTTTATAAAAATGATAACGCCAGCTTTTGTCACCATCAAATACTGCAATCGCATGGGTTGCATTACTTGTATCTAAAAGCTTTTTACACGCATGAGCTACACGTGCACAGCACGTTTGTATCATTTGCTCATCGCTGTGATGTTTTTGATTTGCGTCAACGGCGTAAATGCGCCTAATTAAATTAAGCGCATCAATAAGAAGTAAATGGGGTTTCAAACTATAAAACTCATGCTTTTATTTTGTAACACGGAATGTATTTGCTGCCAGGGAGTTTCATACGGCCCTGATCAACAAATGCTTGTAATAACGTATCCATATTTTCCATAAGGGCAGGCTCGCCACTTAAAATGTATGGACCGTTTTGCTTAATGGCTTTTACGCCTTCGTCTTTTACATTTCCAGCTACAATACCTGAAAAAGCTCTGCGTAAATTAGCCGCTAATAACTGTTTTGGTTGATCAAGATGTAAATCAAGACTTGCCATATTTTCGTGTGTTGGTGCAAAAGGTTGTTGAAAATCGTTATCTATTTTTAATGTCCAGTTAAAGTAGTAGGCATCGCCTTCACTTTTACGGTAATCACGAACATTGGCCATAGCCGACCTTAGCTTTTGACCTACTAATTGCGGATTATCAATAATAACTTCAAACTTATCCAATGCTTCTTTACCCAGCGTCATTTCAATAAATTCACACAGCTCTTTAAAGTACGCTTCACTTTCTTTTGGGCCAGTTAAAATAACAGGTAAACATTGTTTGGTGTTATCTGGATGCAGTAATATGCCTAATAAATATAGCAATTCTTCAGCAGTCCCTGCGCCACCAGGAAAAATGATAATAGCGTGGGCTGTTCTTATAAAAGCTTCAAGGCGCTTTTCAATGTCAGGTAAAATAACTAATTCGTTAACAATAGGGTTTGGTGGCTCTGCAGCAATAATACTTGGCTCTGTTAGGCCTAAGTAACGGTTATTGGTATTGCGCTGTTTTGCATGGCCAATAGTGGCACCTTTCATTGGCCCTTTCATGGCACCAGGGCCACAACCAGTACAAATATTTAACCCACGTAAGCCTAGTTCGTAACCAACTTGTTTTGTGTATTTATATTCAATTTCGTTTATTGAGTGTCCGCCCCAGCAAACAACCATACTTGGCTCGCTATTAACACGCAAAGCACCTGCATTTCTGAGCATATCGAACACCATATGAGTAATGGCTTTTTGCTCTTTTAAATCTTTTTCGTATTTTTGACAAATAAACAAAATATCGCGAATAACAGAAAATATATGCTCGTGAATTCCGGTAATTATTTCGCCATCAACAAATGCGGTTTCGGGTGGGTTTTCAAGCTCAATTTTAATGCCTCGTTCGCGGCTTACTAAACGAATATCAAAATCTTTGTATTTGTCGTATATATCGCTACTTTCGTCGGTATGGCTACCTACATTAAGTACTGCTAATACGCAGTTTCTAAATAACCTATAACGCTCACTAGCAGAAGATTGCTCTAATAAATCAACTTCTAATTGCGACAGTAAATCTAAAACCCCAGTTGGGTTTAACTGTATTAACATAGACGTTCTCCTTACTGCTAAATCGTAAAAAACTACTTGTCATAAAATTTATAATAGCTATGACATTATTTACTGGTACAAAGTCTATCTCGTCCTGAATTTTTGGCCTCGTAAAGAGCATCATCTGCTCTATCAAATGCCTTTAACAGAGTATCGCCTTTTTTAAACTGAGTAGCACCTACCGAAATAGTGATCTCAATTTGTTTTTCTCTAAATTTAAAAGGTATATTTTTAATTACCTTTCTAACTTTATCCAGAGGTAATGTTGCGTTTTCAAGCGACACACCTGGCATTAACAATACAAATTCTTCACCGCCGTAACGCGCTATAAAATCGGACTTTCTTACCGACTTTTGCAACGCTTTTGATATAACTTGAAGTGTTATGTCACCAGCGGTGTGGCCAAATCTATCATTGATAGATTTAAAGTGGTCAACATCAATAACTGCAAGCGTAACATCAGAGGGCTGAACATTAAACAAGTGCATTTCATGGCTGTAACGTTCATCAAATGCAGCTCGGTTAGGCAGTTTTGTGAGCCCATCAAGTAAACTTTTAAAGCGCTGTTCGTTTAAGCGTTTTTTATACGTTGTTAACTTGTCTTCTAAAGTAACAATTCGTTTATTTATTTCACTAAAGCTAGCGCTAAGCATTTCTCTATCTTTTCGCTCTAACTTTTCTTTTGCTAAAAAGTCTTCGCTTAGTGATTTTAATTCGTTATCTACGAGTTCTTTTAAAGATGAAATCGACGTTGCTTTTTGCGTTTGATCGTTGAGATTTTTAATTTTTAGTTCAATGCTTTTATTTAACGAATCAAATTCAACACTCATCGATTCAGAGTGCCTGCTAGTAGAGACAATAGAATTATGTAAATCTTCGAGGGTTTGATTTAACGAAACTAAAAAGCTTTGCGCAGACTTACGCTCATTACTAATATTTTTTACTACGACTTCAATTATCTTTATGGCGACATCGAGTAGTGCATCTATAGTGTCACTTTCCGTAATACTATTTTTTATACTATTAATTTGTAGTGTAGCTTCTTCTTCAAGTATAAGTTCATTAGCTAGCTCAAGTAGTTTTTTTGCACGAGCCTGTTTAGCAGGCCGTTGCTTATTAACTTCAGGGTTTTGTTTAGTTAGTAATGCTTCGTGATAAAAGAGAATAAGTTGATCAAGTAGCGGAATATAACCATGAGTTGATTGAACGTTATTAATCTCTTGATCGAGTAAATTTCTCAGGGCTCTGCGAGTTTCATCAGGTAAGCCTTTGGTTTTTTGTAACTGTTTACCTGCATTTTGTACACTGTTAAATAAATCACGTTGCTGAGCTTGCTGAATCGATTCTTGATTTTTAAGTAATATCAAAGTTTCACTAACAAGAGGAGAGAGGTCTTCAAAGCTCATACCTTTGTTGAGTGCACTTCTAAATTTAGCAAGGCGATTATCTAACTCAATATCAAGCCCTTTGCAGCTTAGCGAAAGTTTAGCTGCAAAGTCACACAAAATATCAACTTGATGTTTGCGTGCACTCTCAACAGCCATACGAGCATCAATTGCTTGTTTGAGTTTTTTATCTGTTGGATTAGATCTTTCAGACACTTAAGCGTACCGCCATCAAATTAATTTTATTATCTTCAGTTTACAACAAATTTTTATTATGTGTAGTTATCTAGTAAAAAACTTAGAAATTTTAATAAGCTACTACGTATAAACTCGTATACAGGGCAATTTGTCGTATTTAATTCACTTTTAAATAGGGGCTTGTTAGTCTTATAGGTAATTAAGTTTCCACTAAGAGTCTCTATGAAAAAGTTATTAGCCCTATCTATTTTAGCTGCGTGTTCAGCACCTGTATTTGCCGATGTAAATTATTCTTTAGAAATCTCACAACCTCAACACCATTTAGGCGATGTAAGTGTAGAGTTTCCAAAAACAGCGCAAGCACATCTTGATATAAAACTTCCAGCATGGCGAACCGGTCGCTATGAAATGCTTAACCTTGCCAATGGTGTTCGTTATTTCAAAGCTAAAGATGAAGACGGCAAAGAATTAAAGTGGGAAAAAATAGATCACAGTACGTGGCGTGTACATCTTAATGAGCCAACAGAAGTTAATGTTGACTACCAAGTGTATGCAAATGAGCTTGGTAAGCGCGCACGTCACATTGACGACAGCCATGCATTTATAGATGCGTCAGGCTTTTTTATGTTTAGTGAATCATTTCGCCAAGAGCCAGTAACCGTTAATTTAGACGTGCCTAAAAAGTGGCGCTCTGTATCGGGTATGGATAATTTAAAAGGGACAAATACATTTAAAGCAGCAGATTACGACGTACTTGTTGATTCTCCAATCGAAACGGGTATTAACCAACTACACACATTTGAAGTAGATGGCCGTGAATACGATTTAGTTATATGGGGTGATGGTAACTACGATGTAGAACTAATGCTTACCGATCTTAAAAAATTGGTTGCTACTGGTAATGTAATTTGGGATGGCTACCCATATGAACGTTATGTATTTATGGTTCATGCTACATCGTTTGCCGGTGGTGCAACAGAGCATTTAAACTCAACAATTATTCAACGTCCACGCGATAGATTTGGTAGCCGCGAAGATTACCTAGCGTTTATTAGTACCGCTGCGCATGAATTTGTTCATACGTGGAATGTTAAAGCATACCGCCCTCAAGGTTTGGTGCCGTACGATTACACTAACATGAACTACTCAAAACTACTGTGGATAGCCGAAGGTTCAACAAGTTACTTTGAAGATCATCTATTAGTGCGCTCAGGCATTCAAACAACAGATGAATTTTTTAAAGTGATGAGTAAAACCATTAATCGTCATTTACAAACTCCGGGCCGTGAAGTGCAAAGCGCAAGCGAAACAAGCTTTGATAAATGGATTAACCAAGGTGGCGATCATGCACGTAACTACAGCACCAATATTTATTCAGAAGGTTCGTTAATTTCACTTGCTTTAGATATCGACTTGCTAGAAAAAAGCCAAGGTAAAATAAGTTACCGAGACGTTCACAAATCACTTTATGACAATCATAAAATACCAGCAGGCTTTACAGACGTAGATGTGCTTAATATTTTAAAAGATTTAACCGGGCGTGATTACTCTAGCTGGTGGCAAGACAACGTAGAGTCACCTGCAAGTATCAACTTTGACGACTTACTTACTAAAGTAGGCTTGAAATTTGAGCGTCCTGAAAAAGCAAAAGCGCTTGCAAGTATTGATGCTACTGCTAAAAACACAGGTGAGGTACTTACGTTAAGTTACGTTCGCCGTGGTGGCAGTGCGTGGAAAGCTGGTTTAACTACCGATGATAAAATTGTTGCTATAAACAAACATCACGTAGGTAAAGATTTAAAAACCAGCTTAGAAACGTTTAAAACAGGCGATAAAGTAACTATTGACTATCTTCGTCGCGATGCTCTTGAAAGCTTAACATTAGTATTATCAGAAGAGTTTGATAAGCCTAAAAAAGTAGTTGCTGATAAAGAGGCAACGCCTGAGCAAAAAGCACTATTTAAAGCATGGATTGGCGTGGAACATCCAAATGATGTGACAAAAAATTAAACTCAGTTTTTATAGTGTTTAAATATAAATAACTACCATTAAAAAAAGAGCTTCGGCTCTTTTTTTGTTTTGCATAATGACGTATAAAATGTATATGGAAATTTAACATTAAAGTTAAATTTAATTATTATTTAGTATTTCTCTATTATTAAATAAAATTATTATGGATATAGCCTTAAAATGAAATCAGATAACCCGACTTCAAACTTAACCCATCAATTTGTAATTAACGACTATTTGCATCAGTTATTTGATGCAGTAAATGTTATTTCTGTTCAAGGTTATGACAATGAACGTCGTGTTATTTATTGGAATGAAGGCAGTGAGCGACTTTATGGCTATACCAAAGAAGAAGCCATAGGGAAAAAAATAGAAGATCTTATAATTCCAGAGCCAATGTGTGAATTTGTTATTGACGCGCACAGTGATTGGGTAAAAAAAGATATAGAAATTCCAGCATCTGAAATTATCTTACAAGACAAGGATGGAAACAACGTATCGGTTTTTTCCAGCCACGTTATGTTTACAAATCAATACAATACAAAACAAATGTACTGTATTGATATCGATTTGTCGGATGTGAAAAAAGCACAAGCAGAGGCTTCATTTAATGAGGATATGCTAAAAACTATTTTTGGGGCAATCCCTGATTTATTTTTCCTGATGGAAAATGATGGAACTATCCTAGAGTATCATGCGAGCAATGAAACCGATCTTTATACCAAGCCAATGCAGTTTATTGGTAAAAAAATGGGTGATGTATTACCTGAGGAAGTAGCCAAAAAATTTGAAACCTATATCAGCCTTGTATTAGAAAAAGAGCAGATGATGAGCTTTAAATACGAGCTAGCTTTGCCCCATGGGCTCGTTTTTTTTGAAGCAAGAATAAATAAAATAACAGAACATAACCAGTTAATGGTTATTATTCGAGATATTACAGAACAGCATAAATCAGATGAAATAATTAGACATCAAGCGTATTACGATAGTCTAACTTTACTCCCAAATCGTTTTTTAGCACTTGATCGTTTGTCGCAATTGCTTATTGAAGCACAAAGAAATAACGAGAAAGCGGCGGTACTGTTTTTGGATTTAGATGATTTTAAAAAAATAAATGATTCTTTAGGCCATGAAACAGGAGACAAACTTTTAATTGAATCAGCGCAAAGGCTGCAAGAGGCACTGCGAAAAGACGACACGGTAGGGCGCCTAGGTGGAGATGAGTTTATCGTATTACTACGAGGTATAACTGATCACCATGCAGCGCTAAAAATCACTGAAAAATTGGTCAATAACTTTAGAGCCCCTTTTAAAATTGAGGGCCGGGAACACATACTAACAGCAAGTATTGGTGTAGCCATATACCCAGAAAATGGTACAACCGTTGCTGATTTATTACGAAATGCTGACACTGCAATGTATCAAGCAAAATCATATGGTCGTAATACTTATTCATTTTTTACTAAAAAAATGAACGTAATTATTCAGCGCCGACTAGTAATAGAAGAGCAGATGCGTGGCGCCCTTGAGCGTAATGAATTTGAGTTATTCTACCAGCCCCAATTTGACGCCAAAAATAAACACATCATTGGTGCAGAAGCGTTATTACGCTGGCATAACCCTGTGCTAGGTAATGTAACACCCGATGAGTTTATACCTATCGCCGAAAATACAGGATTAATTGTACCTATTGGTAAGTTTGTAATTAGCCAAGCATTACACTTTTTAAACACATGGCAAAGTACCTGTAAACGCCAACAAAAATACACCATGGCTGTTAACTTATCTCCTCGCCAATTTAGAGACGTAGGACTACTCAGTTTTATTCAAAACTCATTGAGTGAAGCAAACGTAAACCCCGAAAGTTTAGAGCTTGAAATAACTGAGGGAGTATTGATGAGTTGCCACACTAATGTTGTTGATATACTGACTGAAATTACTGCATTAGGCATTAACTTATCAATGGATGACTTTGGTACAGGTTATTCGTCATTAAGTTATTTGAGAGAATACCCTTTTAATGTACTCAAAATAGATAGAAGTTTTATTGACGGTATTGTACTAAACAATGAAGATTGTAATCTCGTAAAGGCAATTATTGCTATGTCACACAGCTTAGGACTGACAGTGGTAGCCGAAGGTGTAGAAACAAAAGAGCAGCATACTTTATTGAACGAATTGGGTTGTGATTTTATGCAAGGCTTCTATTTTAGTAAACCAATACCAGCAAAACAGTTTCTTGATTTTTCGATGAATTTTGATAAAAAGTAAGATTAAACACTCGATTGTAACAATTCATTGCACGGCTATTGACCTTATTGTCCCATCGCGAGTAACCTGTTATAGAAACAAATAAAAAGGATTCTATAATGCGTTTAAAACCTCTTGTAGCTACATTAGTAGCCACATTTTCTTTATCACTTTCAAGTAGTGCCATAGCCGACGAAGGCATGTGGCAACCACACCAACTTCCAGAGTTAGAGTCAATATTAAAAGCCAAAGGGCTTGAAATTGATGTTGAATCTATTTCTAAATTAACCGAATTCCCAATGAATGCAGTAATTAGCCTAGGTGGTTGTACAGCATCGTTTGTATCGCCTAAGGGTTTAGTTGTGTCAAACCACCACTGTGTTTATGGCTCGGTTCAGTACAACTCAACGCCTGAGAACAATATTTTA
This sequence comes from Pseudoalteromonas sp. TAE56, assembly GCF_000497955.1. NCBI lineage: Bacteria > Pseudomonadati > Pseudomonadota > Gammaproteobacteria > Alteromonadales > Pseudoalteromonadaceae > Pseudoalteromonas > Pseudoalteromonas sp. TAE56. The sequence goes on along the minus strand of NZ_AUTN01000058.1, from coordinate 25,869 downwards.
GAAAATGGCTTTTTAGCTAAAAGTCCTAAAGAAGATTTACCAGCAGCGCCGGGCTCACGCGTCTATGTAACAAAAACGGTTACCAACGTAACAGATGAAGTAATTAAAGGTACTAACGAGCTAACAGCAAAAGCACGTTACGACGCACTCGAAAAAAATGAAAAAGCGCTAGTAGCCCAGTGTGAAGCCGACGAAAGCTATCGTTGTAATGTGTATTCGTTTCATGGTGGTTTAGAGTTTTACCTAATTAAGTCACTTGAAATTAAAGACGTACGCTTAACTTATGCACCGGCAATGGGCGTAGGAAAATACGGCGGCGATATAGATAATTGGATGTGGCCGCGCCACACAGGTGACTTTGGTTTTTACCGCGCTTATGTAGGCAAAGATGGAAAACCAGCTGAGTACAGCGAAGACAACGTACCTTACGTACCTGACTCTTACCTAAAAGTAAGTGCCAAAGGCGTGCAAGAAGGCGACTTTGTAATGGTTACAGGCTACCCAGGACGTACTAACCGCTACCGTATAGCAACAGAGGTAGATAACGTATTTAACGACAGCTACCCTAAAGCACGTGTTCATAATTCAAAATACGTGTCGCTTATCGAAGAAAACTCAGAAGACGGCAGTAAAGCGCGTATTGCTTACGAAAGCACCATTGCAGGTTATAACAACTATATTAAAAACTTTGGTTCGATGATCGAAAGCTTCAAAAAAGGCACTATGCTTGAGCGCAAAAAACAGTTTGAGCAAGAGTTAACACAATGGATCAATAGCGATAGTGAGCGTAAAGAGCAATACGGAAGCGTATTAGGTGAGCTATCTGAGCTAATTGCGCAATCACAAGAGCACAGCGAACGCGACCGTATGTTAGGTTATGTACATCGCTCACAAATGATCAGCACAGCACGACGTTTATACCGTTTAGCTTATGAAAAACAAAAGCCAAATAGCGAACGCGAATCTGGTTATCAAGAACGTGACTTACCTCGCATTAAAGCAGGGCTTGAGCGCATGACGCGCCGTTATGATAGCAAAGTAGACAAAGCTATTTTACTGCACTTTTTAGAACTGTATGCAGCACTTCCAAAAGAAGAGCGTTTTAGCGACGTTGATAACGTATTTAAAGTACAAAATGGGTTTGATAAAGCAACCCAAAGCGCGTTACTTGATAGCATGTATGAGCAGTCAAGACTCGATAATGCCACTGTTCGCAATTCATTATTTGAGCAATCGTTTAGCCAGCTAAATCAAAGCCAAGACCCATTTGTGCAGTACGCTAAAGCAATCTTTAAAGTAATGAAAGCTGAGGAAGATAAATCAAAAGCACTTGCAGGTAAATTACAAGCAGCTCGCCCAGAGTTAATGAGCGCAATAATTGCGTTTAACAAAGCTAAAAACAAACCTGTATACGCCGATGCCAACAGCACACTACGAGTAACCTATGGCACTGTAGGTGGCTATTCACCTCAAGATGGCTTGGTAGCAACACCGTTTACATCGCTTGAAGGATTACTTGCTAAAAACACCGATGTTGACCCATTTAATGCACCTAAAAAGTTACAAGAGCAAATTAAAGCCAAGCTTTACGGTGATTACACGGGTGGCATGAATACAGTACCCGTTAACTTTTTATCAAATGTAGACACTACCGGTGGTAACTCAGGTTCGCCAACACTTAACGGTAAAGCAGAGCTTGTAGGCTTACTGTTTGACGGTGTTTACGAAAGTATAATTGGTGACTGGGATTACAACCCTGAGCTTAATCGCTCAATCCACGTTGATTCACGCTACATGCTGTGGGTAATGGATAAAGTAGATAATGCACAAAACTTGTTAGACGAAATGACAATCGTAAAATAAGTAATTAGTGAGATAAGAGAAAGGCGCTTACCGTAAAGGAAGCGCCTTTTTATTAATCATAATGGGTTACGGTTTGTATACGTCAGTAGCATAACCTAACTTAGTTTTGCTAAGCACGCTTCTCTTCATCGCGAAGTGTTAAAACTTCGAAGCCCGTTTTTGTTACTAGAACGGTATGCTCCCATTGAGCAGAAAGTTTCTTGTCTTTTGTTACGACTGTCCATCCATCTTTTTTAGTTTTTACCTTTTTGGAACCTTGGTTGATCATAGGCTCTATAGTAAAGGTCATACCTGCTTCAAGTACTAACCCTGTATGAGGTTTACCATAGTGCAAAACTTGCGGCTCTTCATGCATTTCTTTACCAATACCATGACCGCAATATTCACGTACTACACTATAACCAGAAGACTCAGCGTGCTTTTGAATAGCATTGCCAATATCACCAAGCGTTGCTTTTGGCTTTACCACCTTAATACCTTCCCACATAGCATCATAAGTCGTTTTAACCAGACGTTTAGCTTCTGAGCTTGTCGCTGAAAAAGTATACATTTTACTTGAGTCACTGATATAACCATTTTTCTCTAAGGTAATATCAATATTCAAAATATCTTTGTTTTTTAATTTATAAATATTATTGGGTACACCATGGCACACTACGTCATTAACAGATGAGTTTAATGAATACCGATAGCCATATTGGCCTTTACTGGCAGGACGAGCATGTAACTCGTTGGTAATATAGCTTTCTACTTTAGTGTCTATATCTAACGTAGTTATGCCCTCGCAAATAAAATCATCAAGCATTTTAAATACCTGAGCTAAAAGCTTTCCTGATTCTCTCATGAGCTCAATTTCTGCATCAGTTTTTATTGTTGCTTTACTCATGCAAAAGCTCCTGAATAGTAAGCTTTTCTTTTATTAATTGTTTTTTAATTATTTCATGGTAGGTAAGTGTCGGATTTAACTCAGCAAGCATGCCTATTTTAATCCAAAACTCTGCTTGTGAATTGATAGATCTGGACATGATATTACTCGACTTTCTAATTTCTTCATGCAGCCCGTCTGATATTTTTACTATTCCCATTACATGTACCATATATGATTTATACATATATCGTATATAGTGAAAACATGGATGTCAACTTGGAGGTCTTACAATCTAAAAGTATGTTTCTCGGCCACTTCACAAGAAAAACGATTAAAAAGTAGTTCTTTATGTTTGCATTGAATTATATAAGCAATCCTTTTAAACTACATTGGGGCAGCTGATAAATTTAATGGGTTATGATATGAGATTGAATGTGACAAGAAGTGCGACTAGTATTTTATATAGCGCTATTTTGTATTTTCACTGTATTATTTTTACACTAGGAATGGTTGAATCTACTTTTTCTGGGTATGAATTAATGAAGGTGATAAGCCCCACGACGGCAATAATTTCATTGTTAATTGCTGGCGTTTTAGCAACCATAAAAAAAGTAAGCCTATATACAAAGAAGTATTGCATCGCAATAGCTACAGTTGCTGCACTGTGTTTTCTATTTATTCAGTTTTCTTTTTTATTTCATATGCAGGTTAATTTCGATCTGGGAAGTCTTGATAACAACCCATTTACTTTATCATTGTACGCCATTTTTATGTTTACTTGTTTTTCAGCAATTACTATCAAAGCTTTTCATAAAAATATAAAAATAAATGAAATGAAAAAAATAAAATTAGTCGTATTTATAGTTGTATTAATCGGTTCAACTGTGTGGCATCAGTCATCTTTGAATCTAGTCAGAACCCAAGATGCTAATGCAAGAGAAAAAATACACTTATTAGAAACAATGATAAACCGCTCTTTGGCTTCACAGAAAAAAGCTCTAGCTAGAATAAAGACTAGAGTAGAAAAAGTTAGTTTTGAAGATTTTATGCGTCTAATTAATATAGACTCAAAAAATTACATTAGTGATTATAGTATAATCAAAGGTGTTTTAGTTCTTGATAATGAATTAAATTATATTTCAGGCGATAATTTTTCTAGCAGTTTTTACTTAAATGGAATGCTAGAAAAACCTACAATAAAATTATGGCTTAAAAGAGATATAGAGGAAGTCCAATTTGCAGCTAACTCATTAACTTTAGACTCCGATATACCAATTTTAATGTTTTTAGCTCCCGTTAAACTTGCGAATCAAAGTCGTTTTTATATATTAAATTTACTAGATATGAACTTATTATTAGAGAAAAGTTATTTAAAATATCTTAGCCGGTATGATACATATTTAGAATTAACTCCAAATATATACTTTTCAGTAGACTATAAAAATAAAACTCAGGCTGATTTAAACAAGCTAACTAGTCGTTATAACCATTTTATCACTGAAAAAATAAATGTGATGGATTTAGTTGAACATAATGTCTATACCTTTATCAATGACTATGAAGCAATACACATTGATACCATAATTGATCAATTAATATTATGGTTTACGTTTCTATTTATATTTATTTTTGTACTGGTAGCTGATTCATCAAGAGCCTTAGAGTTTAGTACAAAGCATGATGAATTAACTGGTTTACTGAGATTGAAAGCTTTGGAAGAAGAGTTTCTGCAGCTTAGATCGGTTAGAGGATGTAGTAATTTTGCAACTGTAATAGTTAAACTAGATTTTTATGAAGAGATACATAACTCTTTAGGTTATGAAATCAGTGATAAAATTCTGAAAAAAGCTTCTGAAAGAATAAGCATAAATGTCGATAACCGAGTATTAATTTCTAAGGGAATTAACGATAGCTTTGTTTTATATTTTACAGATACTACACCAGCTATCCTTAAGCAAAAAATAGAGGCTTTAATACTCGATTTATCTAAAGCGTACTGTATAGATACATTTGACTTCAATCTTACTGCAAGTGCTGGAGTGGTATTTTATCAAACCCCCGAATCATTTAATTTTAAGCTTAACCTTCAGCAAGCAAATATAGCCCTTGAAAAATCTACAGAACTTGGAGGAAATCAAATACACTTTTATCAACAATTAATGGATGATAAACACAGCGAAAAAATTATTATCCGAAATAATTTACACTCGGCTCTAAAGAACAACGAATTAGAAGTGTTCTACCAACCTATACATAACTTGAATGGGAACCAAATTGTAGGTGTTGAAGCGCTAGTTAGGTGGTGTTGTAACGGTGAATGGATCTCTCCGGCAAAATTTATACCTGTAGCAGAAACTACGGGTCAAATAGTTCAAGTAGGTAAACAAGTTTTAAATCAAGTCCTTCACGATATAAAAAAACACTCACAACTGCAAAATATAACCGTAGCAGTTAATTTTTCAACCAAGCAGATTATTAAAGACAACTTTTCTATCGACTTACTCCATTTACTTACTCAAAATAACATCACATATAAAAATTTCACTGTTGAAGTCACTGAGTCCTCCTTTCAAGAAAAGACATCTATAGAGAAAACATTACTCGAATTAATTAATTCAGGTTTGAATGTTGCTATAGACGATTTTGGGACTGGTTTTTCAAGTTTGTCATATCTTGCTAATCAGCCCGCGAACATTATTAAAATTGATCGAGAGTTTACTCTTGGAGCTGATAAAGACACGAAAGAACGAAAGCTTTTAGATACCATTATCAAAGTTTGTTATGACTTAGGCAAAAAAGTGGTAGTAGAGGGTGTTGAAGATGAAAAGCTAATTACACATTTATCTAGATATAAAGATATTAGGATCCAAGGATACTTTTTCTCAAAGCCGCTTCCTGTTGACCAACTTATTGAATATATTCGAGCCATACAATACAAATAATATTAGTAATTTATGTTGTCCTCTAAAGTTTCTAATACACATTTCGATTAAGCTTGTTTTATTTAGTGCTTAATACTAATTCATTAATACCTAATGGAAGAACACAGCCATATAAAGTCTTTTTTATATGGTTTTTCTAAAAAGTTCAAAAGAACATAATCCTGAACTCATAGCTATTAACCGCCTTAACTTAAATCAAATCACCTCAACACCCTTTAATATATTTCATGTGCATTTTATAACCAAGAAGTGCTAGGTTAGTGGTAAATTAATTGAAGGAATAAATTATGAAATTAGAGTCATTAGCACTGCACCACGGTTACGAATCTGAGCCTACGACCAAATCGGCAGCCGTGCCTATCTATCACACTTCTTCTTATACATTTGATAATACGCAGCATGGCGCTGATTTATTCGATTTAAAAGTACCTGGAAATATTTACACCCGCATAATGAACCCAACTAATGCCGTACTTGAACAACGTATTGCTGCAATGGAAGGGGGTATTGGTGGGCTAGCTGTTGCCTCTGGGATGGCCGCTATTACGTATGCTATTCAATGTTTGTGTGAAGTAGGCACTAATATTGTGAGTACCAGCCAAGTATATGGTGGCACGTATAACTTATTTGCACATACCTTACCTAGGCAAGGTATTGAAGCACGCATGATAAAGGCCGATGACTTTACCGCGTTCGAGAATGCAATTGACGACAACACCCGCGCTGTTTTTTGTGAATCTATTGGTAACCCGGCAGGTAATATTGTTGATATTGAGCGTTTAGCACGTATTGCACACAGCAAAGGTGTGCCGCTTATAGTTGATAATACCGTGGCTACGCCGTATTTATGCCGCCCATTTGAGCTGGGCGCCGATATAGTGGTTCACTCACTGACAAAGTATATAAACGGGCACGGTACAGCCATTGGTGGCATGATTGTCGACTCAGGAAAATTTGATTGGAAAGCAAATGCTACGCGTTTTGCAATGATGAACGAGCCCGATCCGTCGTATCACAACGTGGTGTATACCGAAGCCTTTGCTGAAGCTGCATTTATTGGACGCTGCAGAGTAGTGCCACTTAGAAATACTGGCGCAGCGCTTGCGCCTAAAAACGCATCTGACATTTTAATCGGCCTTGAAACCTTAGGCTTAAGAATGGATCGCCACTGCGAAAATGCACAGCACTTGGCTGAGTATTTAGAAAATCATCCAAAAGTGCTTTGGGTTAATTACGCAGGGCTTAAATCAAGCCCGTATAACGAAATGAGTCAAAAAATTACCAGTGGTAAAGCATCGGGTATTTTAAGCTTTGGTATTGAAGGTGGCCTAGAAGCAGGTACTCGTTTTATTGATGCGCTAAACATGATTTTACGCTTAGTTAATATTGGCGATGCCAAGTCGCTTGCGTGTCATCCTGCGTCAACTACACACCGCCAATTAAATGATGAAGAGCTTGCTAATGCGGGCGTAAGCCGCGATTTAATTCGTTTGTCGGTTGGTATTGAAAACATTGCAGACATAATTGCCGATGTAAGCCAAGCGCTCGATAAAGCATAGTTACCTCACTACCTTTCATAAAAAACTTTAAAGCATAAAAAGCGTTAGTTGAAAATAAACTATCGTTTTTTATGTTTTTTTAAAATCTATTAATAAGTATACCTCCTTATTTTATATACCTTTTTTATAAAACCTTCCTAAGGCTTTTATATTTTTACCGTTTGTTTTTTATTCACATGTCAATTTTGTATTGACACTAAGATTACTTACTACTACATTTGTAACAGTACCACTACAAGTGTAGTAATAGGAGCGACAATGAAACTTAGTGATTTTGAAATGGATATTATGCAGCTGCTCTGGCAGGAAGAACCCTGTACCGCGAGTCAACTACATAAGGTGCTTTTAGCTGATAAGCAAAAAGATAAAAAAGTAGCCTATACAACAGTTAAAACTATTGTAGATAGGTTAGAACACAAAGGAGCGATTGAGCGTTGTGGACATGAAGGGCGAGCTATTGTTTTTAGAACAATAGTTACTCAAGACACATTATCGGAGCAAGCTATGCCTAGTTTTATGCAACGATTTTTTAAAGGTAATTCTCGTAGTTTAATTGCCCACTTTATCAAAGAAGAAAAGCTAAATGATGAAGATATAGAATATTTACAAACGCTTTTAAAAAATAAGAAATTAGATTAAAGGAGAGGGTAATGACGGATTATTTACTAACTTGCACACTTATTAGCTTATGTATTTTGCTTACAGTAAAAGGGCTTAAAAATGCCCCAGCACGATTAAACTTTTACATTTTAATGATTGCCTTGGCATGTTGGTTTGTCCCTTGGCAATATTTTTCCCAGTTATCCTTATTTGAAGGGGCAAATCGTTACACATTTAACGTGGCGCAATTGATTCCCGATGTTAAAGCATTAATACCAAATGCTGAACAAGTAGCAACTAAGGACGAATTACAAAGCGATATGGTTATATGGGACTTATTGCCATCACTTAGTAATGTTTTCATGGTTTTAGTTTTAGCTGGTTTTGGATTGTTTTTATTACGCGTGGGCTTATATGTAAAGCTTATAAAAAATTTATACATTAACTCAAAGCCAAGTCCTGAACTTAACCACATCAACAATCAGTATCCAATTAGACTAACAACCCATACAGAACCTGCTTTTGCTACCGGGTTAATAAAGCCTGTTATTTGGTTAGAGTCGACGATGACACACCGTAAAGAATTAGATTCAGTCATTCAACACGAGGTAACTCATTTACAACAAGGTGATATTTATTGGACGTGGCTTATTTGTTTTATAGAAAGCGTTTTTTGGTGGAATCCTATTTGCTTAAAGTTAACTCGTTTAGCAAAAGAGCAACTCGAACTTAGCTGTGATGAGTTGTGTATGCAAAAGCTAAAAGGTAAATACCAATTGGATTTAGCCAGTTTATTGCTACAAGAGCAAAGTGCTAAAAGCTCGCCTAACTTTTTTACCCCCCCACTTTTGAATATTGCTCACTCTAAGAGTTTTAATATTCAGAGGATCAAAATGTTAAACAAGGAAAAAACAATGAAAAGTAAATATTTGGTTATGGTTGCGGCGGCAATGTCTTTTAGTGCTTTAGCTGCAGCGCAAATTGTAGACGGTAGTTCAGATAACAAACAGCAAAGTAATAATACGTCTCAGGCTCCTGTTAAAAGTGAAGTTTATAATCAACAACTTGCACAGCTTCTAAAAAGTGCTGCTGGGGCAAAAAGTGATAACCCTGAACTGTTAAACCAAGCTGCGCAAGGCATTCAAGATTGGCACTTGAATAGAGACAAACTTACTGGTTTTGAAGAAGCTGAAATCAAACTACAAAGCTTTAGGCTGCTAAATCACGTTTACTCTAAACTTGAGCAATATGAAGACATACTGAGTGCTTACGAAAAATGGTACGAGCAGGGCAGTAACCCACCTTACTTTTTAAAAAATTCACTAGCAACGGCCTATATACAGCTAGGGCGTTATGAGCTTGCTGTTGCAGAGCTTGAAAATTTATCAAAACAGCTTGAAGGTAAGCTACATGTTGGCTCAGCTGATAACTTAGCACTGGCATACATTTACCTTGATGATTACGATAAAGCATTAAAAACCCTAGAGCAGGTTGATGCAAAAGATGATGTATACGGAAATATCCTTAAATATTATGTTTATGATAAACAAAATAACCGTAAAAAGATGGATGAAATCAAAAGTAAAATACCAGAAGCATTTGCAGTTACCCCCGCGTTATTACCACAAAGCGGCGTATCTGGTTCGCAATTGTTGAGATTGCTATAAGTTTTTAATTACGATGAGGCTCGGAGTATCTGAGCCTCTGTTTAATGTTATTGGTACAAATACAGATTTATTCATTAAAATAGGTCTAGGTTATTTAAATCTCTGGGCAACCGCTTAGCGATAACTTAAATAAAAATGGCTAAAAGTAGTGATTTTTCGCAATAGTTGGTATGTTACAAGTAACATCTTATTTAATTGTGTGTGATGAAAAAAAACAAACGTTCTTCTCTTCAAGATATTGCCGATGCGGTTGGTGTAACCAAAATGACGGTGAGTCGTTATTTACGCAATCCCGAAAAAGTATCAGAGTCTACTCGCACTAAAATTAGTGCAGCTATTGATACGCTAGGTTACATTGCAAATAAAGCCCCTGATTTACTCTCTAATGCTAAAAGCTACTCTATTGGTGTACTAGTCCCATCGTTAACGAACCACGTATTTGCTCAAGTTATAAGAGGCATTGAAGATGTGACTGGGCCTGCAGGGTATCAAACAATGTTGGCCCATTATGGTTACAACCCTGAAATTGAAGAAAAACGGGTTGAGTATTTATTGTCGTATCACGTTGATGGTTTAATTTTATCAGAAACCACACACACAGACAGAACGCTAAAAATGATTGAAATGTCAGGCGTGCCTGTGATTGAAATAATGGATACTCATCACTCTCCTATGCAGCAAGCGGTTGGTTTTGATAACGTTAAAGCCGCTTTTGATATGACGACAGCGCTTTTAAATAAAGGCTATCGCAATATTGTTTATATAGGTGCAAGGCTCGATGTACGAACACGCCTAAAATTTCAAGGTTATTCAGATGCTATGTTAGCTAAAGGCTTTACGCCTAAAAGTGTGATGACTGATCAAGCTTCATCTTATAGTTTAGGCGCTGAACTTTTACAAAAAGCGCGTACTGACTACCCAGATACTGACTGTTTGTTTTGTACTAATGATGATTTAGCAATTGGGGCTATTTTTGAATGCCAGCGAAGCAACATCTTAGTGCCTAGCCAAATGGGGATTGTGGGTTTTCATGGTCATGATATTGGCCAAGCAATGGTGCCTCAATTAGCAAGTGTGATCACCCCTCGTTATCAGATAGGTAATGTTGCGGGAAGAGAGTTGTTGAGCCGGATTAATTCCGATTTGGATGCTAGCATTAATTATAAGCAAGTAATTGATACTGGTTATATAGTTCATCTAGGTGAGAGTGTTTAAATCCTCTAAGTACATGAGCCTAATCACCTGAGCCTAAATAACAAAAGGCTTAGGTGATTTTTATATGTGTGATGATAACTCTATACCCTGTAATTTTATAAAAACAGAGAAATCATCATAGCGACAAGTGCGCCAACAGTACCAATAATGGTTTCCATTACCGTCCATGTTTTAAGAGTTTGCATTTCGCTCAAACCGAGATAGCGACTCGCTAGCCAAAATCCTGAGTCGTTTACATGGGAGAGCACAATAGAGCCCCCACCAATAGCGATAGTGACAGCGGCAAGCTGCGCTCCATCAAGCCCTAAAGGCTGAAGCATTGGAATAATTAAGCCACACGCTGTAAGCATAGCTACTGTCGCAGAACCTTGAATAACCCGCACAGCGGCTGATAATACAAAAGCGAGTATTACAATCGGTAAGCCTGAGCCAGCTAAGTAATTACCTAGTGCCGTACCTACTCCTGAATCAACTAATACTTGTTTAAATACCCCACCGGCACCAGTGACAAGAATAATAATTCCTGCAGGTTGTAAGGCACTACCACAAATTTCCATGATTTTAGCATTAGGGACACCGCGCCTTGCGCCGAGTAAATAAAATGCCATTAGGCAGGCAACTAAAATTGCTGTAAATGGATGACCTATAAAGGCTAACCAATTATATAAATCAGAGTCTTTTTCAACAAAGCGACTACCAATAGTATTTAAACTAATCATAATTAATGGCAAAGCAATCAAACCTAATGCTAATCCAAAACTAGGTGTGCCTTTACCAACTCTTTGGTTATCGTCGATTTGTTCGTGCTGTGGGAGTTCTACATGAATAGATTTAGAAATAATAGAGCCCCAAATTGGACCTCCTATAATCATCGCTGGTATAGCAGCAATAAGGCCAAATAAAATCATATAGCCATAGTCAGCGCCTAATTGAGAGGCAACCAAAATCGGCCCTGGCGCAGGAATAAGAAACGCCTGACAAGACGCTATCCCAGCAAGTAGCCCAATACCAATTTTAACAACGCTGCCACCGCCTTTTCTTACCACAGCAAAAACAATACCGATTAAAAGTACAACGGCCACATCAAAAAACAGGGGGAGGGCACAAATAAAGCCCGTAAAGGTAAGCGCCCAATTAGCGTTTTTTTCTCCAAAACGGTGTAAAAGTGTGTGGGCAATACGATCCAGCGCGCCGGTTTCTTCCATTACTTTGCCAAACATGGCACCTAAAGCGACTACCACCGCTACAAAGCCTAGTGTTCCGGCCATTCCTTTTTGAATTGTAGCGGCAATTATTTCAGGGCTCATTCCTGAGAATAATCCTGCAATCATAGAAACAAGGATCAAAGAGACTACAGCATGTAGTCGTACTTTCATTACTAAAAAAAGCAATAAAAATATGGAGCCTACCGCTGTTAGTATTAATGATAAATCTGACATTTTTCCCTACTTATATTCAGTGTGAATTATATGTTTAGTGTGTGTTTAACTTCACTTTCGTATTTGTTACGCGTAACATGTTACCCGTAACTCAATATAATATATACATTGAAAATAATTAATTATTAAATTAAGGCGAGGGTAAATACATGAGTAACACAAATGTAGGTCGTGTTTATATTGTAATGGGGGTTTCAAGCACAGGAAAGTCAAGTGTGGGTGATGCATTAGCAAAGCGCATTGGCGCTAAATTTATCGACGGAGACGACTTACATCCCAAGGCTAATATATTAAAAATGTCATCTGGGCAGCCTTTAAATGATGCTGATCGTGTGCCTTGGCTAGAAAGAATACGTGATGCTGCATTTAGCATTGAAAAGAAAAATGAAGTCGCGGTAATAGTCTGCTCTGCATTAAAAAAGAAATACCGAGAGCAAATATGTGACGGTAATATAGGCATTACCTTTTTACATCTTTTTGGTGATTTTGAGCTGGTTAAAAGCCGTATGCAGGACAGAAAAGGGCATTTTATGCCTGTTGACTTACTCAAAAGCCAATTTGAAGCGCTAGAAGTTCCAAAAGAAGATGAGCCCAATGTTATAAATATAGATATTAATAACTCATTTGAGCAAGTAGTCGAAAGCTGTATTAGCGCAACTAAAATGAATAGCCACAACAAGCAAAAAGTTTTTAGTTAATCAGTTAACTGTTACTTTTAACATTTAGGATTTTATTTGTTATGAGTTAGCATCTGCTCGTGGTGTTTCTAAAATCGCTTTTTTTTCATCTTCAGATAATATTATCCAATCAAAAATTTCTTCGTTGGTACGCCCACAGCCGGTGCAGTAACCGCTGCGCCTCTCGCATATTCCTAAGCAATCAGTTTTAAATTTTGATGGTTTTTTGTTTTGATTTAATTGGCGCATTATTAAAGTCCTAACGGTGGTGCAATTTCAAAGCGAGTAGAAAACCCATTACCTTCTTGATTGGTAGAAAGTGTAATAACCGGATTTTTAGTATCAAGTACAAAGGTGCTGTAAATTGAACTTGCTGTTTCTTTTTGGCTTTCAAACCAACCTGTTTTGGTTAAGCATTGGCGTAATTGCTTAGCAAGTGTTTGATGAGACTTTATTGTTTTCGTTTGTGTTTTAACAGGTGTTTGGCATTGGTAGCTTGCTTGCTCAGACTTATTTAATGTAACTGTACAGGTTGCTCCAATAATATGAGTATTAGTACGCCATTGATTAGTAAACTGGTTATTTACTTTATCTGTTTTTATTGAATTAAAACCAGACTCATAACTGCTTATAAGGTTATTTATGGTGCTGCATTCATTGGTTGTTACTGTGGTTTTTACAGAGTGATTCGTTGTAGTAGTGGTTGCTGTAGTTGTAGTCTGATTAGTTTTGCTGGTACAGCCCGCTAAAATAAACGCGCTAACTAAAGTAAATGCGCCAATAGAAGGAATAATATAGTTTTTCATAGTTCACAGTAACCGATTAATTTAGCCACGCACTATATCACACGTGATTTACTGTAAAAATAAAAAGGCCCATATAAATATGAGCCTCTTTGTTAGTCACAACTAATGCTATTTATGGCGACCTTGCAAGCATTTAACTACATCTTCAAGGGCTAAGCCTTGGCGTTGTAGCAATACTGTCAGGTGATAAATTAAATCAGCAGACTCGTTTGTTAGCTCATCGTTATCGTGTTTCATAGCGGCAAGGGCAACTTCTACGCCTTCTTCACCTACTTTTTGACAACTACGGCTTAAGTCTTTTGCAAATAATGACGCTGTGTAGCTTTTTTCAGGATCGTCGTTTTTACGCGCAACAATCACATCTTCTAACTGTGCTAAAAAGCTTAAACTTGGTTTTGCATCATCACCAAAACAGCTTTGTGTACCTAAGTGGCACGTTGGGCCTTCTGGGTTGGCAAGGACTAAAATTGAATCGTAGTCACAATCGGTATGCACAGACACTACATTTAAGTAGTTTTCTGATGACTCACCTTTAGTCCATAAACGCGATTTTGAACGCGAGTAAAACGTTACTTTATTGCTCTCAAGCGTAACGTTTAGTGCTTCGCTGTTCATAAAGCCTTGCATTAAAATAACACCAGAGCGGGCATCTTGAATAATAGCAGGGATCATGTCACTTTTAGCGAAATCGACTTGAGCTTGGTTTTGTTGTGTTACTTGCATAATCTTGCTGCCACTTGGTTATCGGTTAAAAATTGTTTTAGTTCGCCAATGTTAATCACATTTTTATGAAAAACGCTGGCGGCTAATGCACCATCCACTTTACTTTGTTTAAATACATCAACAAAATCTTGCATGCTACCTGCACCGCCAGAGGCGATTAAAGGAATGTGACATAGCTCGCGAATTTTACTTAACTGCTCGTTGTCGTAACCGTTACGAACGCCATCTTGGTTCATACAGTTTAATACAATTTCGCCTGCGCCTAGGTCTTGTACACGTTTAACCCATTCTTGTGTTTTATAACGCGTGCGGCTTGATGCATTAGGATCGCCGGTTAATTGGTAAACTAAATACTCACCGGTCGTTTCATCAAAAAAGCTATCTATACCTACAACAACACATTGTTTGCCAAACTCATCGTGTAATTCTTTAATAAGTTCAGGGCGTGCAATAGCAGGGCTGTTAATGCTAATTTTGTCTGCACCGCGCTCAAGTACGCGCGCTGCATCAGCCACTGATTTAATCCCGCCGGCTACACAAAATGGTATATCGATATTACGTGCAATGCTCTCTACCCAATTTACATCAAGTAGGCGTTTTTCAACGCTTGCGCTGATTTCGTAAAAAACCAGTTCATCGGCGCCAGCTTCGCTGTAGGCTTTAGCCATTGTTAAAATATCGCCAACAATTTCATGACCTTTAAACTTAACGCCTTTAACTACTTGACCGTCTTTAACGTCTAAACATGGAATTATGCGTTTTGATAACATGCCAGTGCCTCCTCAACGCTAAATGCGCCATCAAGCAATGATTTACCTAAAATAACGCCGCCCACACCGAGCTCTTTAAGCTTTTTAATGTCGTCAAGTGAGCTTACGCCCCCTGAGGCTTGCACTTTAATTGTGCTGTTGTGGCGAGTTAAATCTTCGTAAAGCTCAAACGATGGACCAGTCATGGTGCCATCTTTACTGATGTCCGTGCATAAAAAGTCGATAACACCTAAGCCAACATAAAAATCTACCAGCTCAAGTAAACCAAATTCAGATTCACTTAACCAACCGTGCGTAGCAGGTGCCCAGCCCGTGGCTGTTTTATTTACATCAAGGGCAATTACAAAGTGCTCTGCGCCAAATTGTTCAATCCAGGCTTTTACTTGTTCGCGTTTTTCTACTGCCATTGAACCAATAACAACTTGGTTTGCACCGGCTTTTAGCCAATCACTTACATCTTGCTCTGAGCGAATACCGCCGCCCACTTGATACGGTACATTAAGTGCTTTGGTTGCAGCTTGAATATGTTTCCACTGTTTTTTACTTGGATCGCGTGCACCTTCTAAATCAACAAGGTGTAGTTTACCTGCGCCGCTGTCGGCGTATTCTTTTAAACGCGCGCCAAGTTCGAAAGGGTAAAACTGTGCTGTGTCGTATTTACCTTGGTACAAGCGCACAATTTGATTTTGTAATACGTCTAATGCTGGAATAATCACAAATAATCTCTTTATTGTTAGTTAATGGGCAGCTTACAACTGCCAATCAACAAAATTTTGTAATAAACGTGCGCCAACTTTTGCGCTGCGCTCTGGGTGAAATTGCATGCCCGCGTAATTGTCTTTAGCAACAATGGCTGAAAAGGTTTGACCGTATTCGCCACTCACTAGTGTGGCGTCGTTTACGGTGTGAGCAAAGCTATGAACAAAGTACACTTGCTCATCGAATGTTAGCCCTTTAGTTAATGCATGCTCTTTATTAACGGTTAAGTTATTCCAACCCATATGCGGCGACGTTAAATTGCCTACATCAAGCGCTTTTACTTGCCCTGGTATTTTACCCAAGCACTGTACGTTACCTTCTTCGGTGCTTTCGCACAGTAACTGCATGCCTAAACAAATACCCATAAGCGGGCGCTGGTATTCATTTATAGCTTGTTGCCAGCCGTTATCGACTAGGCGTTTCATAGCAACCGACGCATGACCTACACCTGGCAATATAGCGCGTTCATATCCGGCTAATTGCTCTGGTGATGTTATTACTGTTGGCGTTTGGCCTAAGCGTTCAAACGCAAAGCGTACGGAATTAATATTGGCACAACCGGTATTAATTATGGCAATCATAAACATCCCTTAGAGCTGGCTGTTTGTTGGGTCGTGTCTTGTGCTACTGCCATACGAAGAGCACGTGAAAATGCTTTAAATAAGCCTTCAACTTGGTGATGACAGTTACCGTCGCTTACCGATAAAATAAGGCTAATAGCGGCATTATCACTTAAGCTTTTGAAAAAGTGCTCAACCATTTGTACGTCTAAATCGCCTGCTTTTTCGCGACTAAAGTTAGCGTTTAATACAAATGATGCACGTCCCGATAAATCAATTTGTGCTTCAGCTTTACACTCATCCATAGGAAGCGCAAAACCATAGCGTGCAATTTGCGATTTAGTGCCAAGCGCTTGTTTAAGTGCAACACCAAGAGCAATACCAATGTCTTCAACAAGGTGGTGCTCGTCTATGTGTAAATCGCCTTTGGCTTTAATGTTTAAGCCAATGTTTGCGTGCGTGCGAATTTGATCAAGCATGTGATCAAAAAAGCCAAGTCCGGTGTCTATGCTGCCATTTTTAGTTTGATCTAAGTTTATGGCTACATCAATTTGGGTTTCTTTAGTGTTGCGTGTAACACGACCTTCGCGGTTTGCAGTCGTCAATTTAGTTACTATCGCACTCCAATCTCCGTCGTATAAAATACCTTCACAACATAGGTTTTGAGCAAGGCCAATATCAGTTTCACGGTCGCCAATAACAAAAGAGCGTGCTAAATCTACTTTGCCTGAGCGCATAAGCTCGGTAAGTAAGCCTGTTTTAGGTTTACGGCAATCACAGTTTTGCTCGTTAAAGTGTGGGCAAATTAATACGGTCTCAAAGCTAATGCCTTGGCTTTGCATTATGTCCATCATTTTGTCTTGTGCTATATCAAAGTCAGCAGTCGGGAAGCTGTCTGTGCCCAAACCATCTTGGTTAGATACCATTACTAAACGGTAACCTGCAGCTTGTAATTGTAATAACGCAGGTATAACGCCAGGTAAAAATGCTAGCTTTTCTAGGCTATCTACCTGTTTGTCGGTAATTGGCTCTTCAATGATAGTGCCGTCGCGGTCGATAAATAAATAGGGGTTACTCATGATACTTCGTTTCCTGCTAAAGATGCTTTGGTAGCCGGCGTTTGTAAGCCATCTAACCAAATTTTTACTTGTTCAAGTTCTTGTTCGCTGCCAATTGAAATGCGTAGCCAGTCGTCTTCACCGTATAGAGTAAAAGCGCGCATAACCAAACCTTGCTCAAGTGCAATTTTAAAGTAGTTTTTATCGGCTAATTTTAAAGTAACAAAGTTACCTTCACCAGTGAGAATTTTTAATGCAGCAGGGGAGGCGTTTAGCCAATCCACTAACTTAGCTTTTAAGCTATTTAAAATAGTCACTTGGCGGCGCATCGATGTAATTGCATCGGGTGCAATTGCTTGCGCTGCAATACTTGCTACTACGCCCGATACTGGATACGGCGCAATAACTTTACGAATTGGCGCAAGAACGCTTGCTTGTGCAAGCGTAAAGCCTGTTCTAAGGCCTGCTAGCGCAAAGGCTTTTGAGAGCGTACGTAAAACCACTACATTACTAAACTCATTAATAAGCTTAGTGGCGCTTTGCTCTGGACAAAACTCTATATAGGCTTCATCAACAATAACTAATGCCTTACCTGCAAGTGCTGTTGCAATCGCTTTCACTTTATCTAGTGGCGTTAAGCTGCCCGTTGGATTATTTGGGTTACAAATAAATACCAGTTTTGAGTTGCCAACAGCTGCGACTATTTCGTCAGCACTGCCACTTAATAATAATTCTTGGGTAAGCGCGTTAATACCAACGTTGTGTGTATCGGCGGTTACTTTGTACATACCGTAGGTTGGTAAAAATAGCGCAATACTATCTTTAGATGGTTCACAGTATGTGCGTACTAAAAGCTCAATGCCTTCATCTGCGCCGCGGGTCATTAATACATTTTCACTTGCAAGCTCTGTATAAGCGGCATACCTGTCAATAACCAGTTGCGGTTGTGGATCGGGGTAGCGATTTAAATCTTCAATACTCAGTTCAAGATTTTTAGCATACGGGCTTTCGTTAGCATTTAGCCACGTAGTACCGGTTAGCTTTTCACTTTTTGCAGAGCTGTATGCAGCAAGGGCTGCAATATTTTTAGGTAATAAGCTAGACGCTTGTGCGCTCTCATTGCTCATTTTTAATTGCCTCTAAACGAATTGAAACAGCATTAGCGTGGGCATCAAGGCCTTCTGCATCTGCAAGTGGTAAAATTGCTTTTGAAAGCTCAGTTAATCCACTTTTAGTAATTGTTTGCACTGTGTATGTACGGAAAAAATCAAGCAAGTTTAAGCTAGAATATGTTGCACTGTAACCATAGGTTGGTAACACGTGGTTAGTACCCGATGCGTAATCGCCTGCAGATTCTGGCGTGTAGTCGCCTACAAATACTGAGCCTGCATTTTTAACTTTATCTAGGTACGGTGTTGCATCGCCTAGTTGTAAAATTAAATGTTCTGGACCGTACTGCGCCGATACATCAAATGCTTGCGCAACTGAATCAACCAAAATAAGTGAAGAATTAGCGAGCGCTTGCTCGGCTGTTTCTTTGCGGCTTAAGTTAGCTAACTGGCGTGTAAGTGCCAGCTGAGTTTGTTCTATAATACTTTCGCTGTTACATAATAAAATAACTTGCGAGTCTGCGCCGTGCTCTGCTTGTGAGAGTAAATCGGCGGCTATAAATTCTGGGTTCGCACGTTCATCTGCAATAACTAATACTTCAGATGGGCCTGCTGGCATATCAATTGCCATACCTGGAATAGTTTGCGCAACGAGCTGTTTAGCCATTGTTACAAAGCTATTACCTGGGCCAAATATTTTGTTCACTTTAGGAACCGATTCGGTGCCATAAGCCATTGCTGCAATTGCGCCTGCGCCACCACTTTCTATTAAAGTAGTAATGCCACATAACTTAGCTGCATATAAAATAGCAGGGTTAATCGCTTTATCACCTTGTACTGGTGTAGCAAGTACAACGGTTTTTGCGCCGCTTAATTGCGCTAATACACCCTGCATAATAACCGACGATGGCAGTGGAGCACTGCCACCGGGTACGTAAATACCGACTGCTTCGATGGCTTGATATTTCAGTTCACATACAACGCCTGGTTGGGTCGATAATTTAATATCTTTTGGCAATTGCGCTTCGTGAAAACGTTTAACGTTTGCATAAGCTGTATCAATTGCGTATTTAAGCTCTGCACTTAGTGCTTGCTCTGATGCGTTAATTTCATCAAGCGGAACACATAAGCGAGGGTTAGCTCTATTATCAAACTTTTTAGCCATGCTAAGTAAGGCTTCATCGCCTTGCTCTTTTACGTTAGCTAAAATAGTTTTGCATATAGCTTCAACCTTGGCACTGGCAGAAACTGCAGGGCGCATTAGCGCCGCTGCTTGTACTTGTGAAGATTCCTCATTCCAACGAAGCATGGCACTTACTCCATCATTTTTTCAATTGGCATAACTAAAATAGAGTTAGCGCCTAGGACTTTTAACTGCTCCATTGTTTCCCAAAATAATGTTTCGCTGCTTACCATGTGAAGTGCTACGTATTCATCGTTACCAGCAAGGGCAAGTAGAGTAGGCTGACCAGAACCTGGTAAAATCTCACAAATTTCATCAAGTTTGTTTTTTGGTGCGTGTAGCATGATGTATTTGCTTTCTTTAGCTTGTCTAACACCACGTAGGCGCGGCATAAGCTTATTGATTAGTGCTAGTTTGTCTGCATCTTGAAGATCTTTATTTTGAATTAAACACGCGTTTGATTCTAAAATTGTTTCGCCTTGAATTAAGCCGTTAGCTTCAAGTGTTGCGCCGGTAGATACTAAATCACAAATTGCATCAGATAAACCCGCACGCGGTGCTACTTCAACAGAACCCGTAAGCATTACAGTACTTGCGTTAATGCCTTCGCGCTTTAACCACTGAGTTAAAATTTCTGGGTAGGTAGTAGCAATACGTTTGCCTTCAAACCAGCTCTTATCGCGAGCGCCAAGCTCTTGTGGCCATGCAAGTGCAAGACGACAGTAACCAAAGTCTAGTTTTGAAAGTTTGGTTACTTCACTTGGAACACCCTGGCGTTCACGTTCTGCTTGAACTTCTACTAGTACGTTTTCGCCAACTATGCCTAGGTCACATACACCGTCCATTACTAAACCCGGAATATCGTCATCGCGTACACGTAGTACGTCAATTGGCATATTAGTTGAGTGTGCAATTAAGCGTTGTTCACGAAGGTTAAGTTTAACACCTAACTGTTTAAGCAGATCTTGACAATCTTTTGATAGGCGGCCGCCTTTTTGGATGGCGATACGTAGACGATTACTGTTGTTCATTATTCATTTTCCTTTAATTTAAAAACTAAAAACCCCGAGGGGAACCTCAGGGCGAAAATGAATCAATGTTATTTGAATCGCCAGAGGTTCCTTTTAGGAATAACCTCTCAGCGAAAGACCTGACAGGTTATTCCGGTGAATGGTGGTGATGATGTACTGTTGTCAGGTTTAAGCGCATTTTTTATCCTATTTAACTGCCCGTTGTTTTGTGAACGTGCGATTGTTATCTGTTTAAATAAATTTCGCATTCATAAAAACATAAACAGCTATATTATGGCAAGTTTTTTTTAGCTTAATTAAAGCATATGTTATAACTGTCGATAATATTAAGATAATAAGCGCAATTTTCGCCAACAATTGGTTGTTTATCACTCAAACCAAGTGGTTAATGAATAAAATGAAAAAATAAGGAAGTACGCATGGATATTATGATCCCTTATTTAGGAAGAATAACTAGGCTAGAAGTTGAGTCAAAAAGTGCTTTTCATATTGCGGGTGTGCAAAGTGGGGCTGCCGCTGAAAAAGTTGAACTAGAGAATAAAAAAAGGCGTGAGTTACAAAAAAAGAAAAAGCTCAATATGCTTGATGATCAAAATAGTAAAAAGTCCAACTTAGATGATGACGAAAACCCCCATTTAGATACATGGGCTTGATAACAGCAATTTTACTAAATACATAAGCAATCAAATCAAAAAGGCCCTTGCGGGCCTTTTTACTAGGTATTTTACTTATGCCAATTAGCTTAAACTCTTAAGCAGATTGGCATTACTCTTGGCTTTTGCTTTTAAATATATAAAAGCTAAATATTGCGAACACACATACCTGAGCCACAATACCTTGCCATGTCGATTTTATACCAAGCCATGCTATATCAAAGCTAATTGGCAGTGAAGCAATACCTATTATATCGGCCTCTTGCAGTGCAATAACTGCTTTGCCCATAAGCACGAACGAGAGTGCAAATAATAGGTAAGTGGTAATTGCAAAAAACTTAGCAACCGGTAATTTAATTGAGTATTTAATTAATACCCACGTAATAATAGCCAGTATTGCTACAGCTATGGCAAAACCCGATGCAATAGATGAATATTGAGCCGGCGAGCTTTGTGTTAATAAAGACTGATAGAACAGCACGGTTTCGAATACTTCACGGTATACGGCAATAAAAGAAAGCCCTGCTAAACCCCATAATGTACCCGACTCAAGACGCTTATCTATATTGTCTTTTATGTATTTTTGCCATTGCTGTACACTCGTTTTACTGTGCATCCATACGCCAACATACAGCAATATTACAGCTGCAAACAATGCTCCAGCACCTTCCATTACTTCGCGACTTGCACCACTTATTTCTATTAATGTTTGCGCCGCAGCCCACGTTAAACCACCTGCAATAAGTGCGGTTACCCAACCAACATGTACATATTTAAGCGCATCTTGGCGTTTAGTTTTAATAAGTACGGTCATAAGGGCAATAATAACGAGGAGTGCTTCTAGGCCTTCGCGTAGCAATATAACCAAACTTGCTGAGAGGAGTGCACCATCAGTTAGTTTAGTTTCGTTTAGCATGCTATCTGCTTTAGCGAGTTGAGCTAGCGCTGCACTTACTTTTTCGCCAACGATGGCTGCATCTTTCTCGTTTTTAAATGTTTGGCGCAGGTTCATCAGTTGTACTTCGATGTTTTTGCGCAGTGTTTCGTCGTAGGCATTTAAGTTGTTTTCAATAAGTTCAAAGCCATCTAGGTAAGCGCTAATTGCTAAATCACTTGCTTGTGAGTAATTGCCTTTAGCATGCGCGGCTTGCGCTGCTAGTAACTGCGTGCGGGTAACCGTTATCGGATTCTTTTTACCGGTAAATAGTTGCTCTGGATTACCACGAAGCCATTTAACGTAATGTGCTTGTGTTTCACTTTGACCTGCCGACAATTGTGCTGGATTTAAGTTTACAATCTGCGAAGCGGTAATGTTTTGCGCTAAATTTTGTGGTTTTTGAACATCTTTAAATGCCAAGCTACCTACATAAAAAGCTAAAGACCAACGTTGTTGTTCATTAAATTGAGTAAAAGCAACCATTGGCGTGTCGTTAATACCGTTACTAACAGCGTCAAACAAACCCATTAATGAGCGGTTAGTTGCGCGTTCTTCATCGGTAAAGTTGGTAGGCTCTGGCGATAAGTCTTTTGCAAGCGGGCCGTCTCCTTGACCACTTGGGCCGTGACACATTGAACAGTTAGCAGCAAAAAGCGCTTTGGTTTGCTCAACAGGAAGTAGTGATGTAGGTAACGATAGTTGCGGCATAAAGGTAAGTAGCGACTCACGAAGCGCAGAGCTTGCTGCGCGTACATTGGCAACACTCGCTTTATTGGCAATCGCTGTATGCAGAGCTTTAGCTTGTGCCTTTACTGTATCAAACTCATTTGTTTGGCTTGATAGCTGCCCAGCTTGCTCAATAATGACGTTCGAAAATTCAGTCATTTCTTGATATTCGTCGGGGTCGAGTATTTCACCATTCCCAACAGCTGCCACGTAATCAACACCTACGTACTCTGCAAGCTGTGCAATTTGCTTTATTTTTATTTGTTGATCGGGTGAGGCAGAAACGCTAAAGCTTGCCGTCATCATGATCAAAAGTGCAAAAATGAAATTAAGCTGACGCTTGCTTACAGACACAAAGTTAATAAACATGTGAGAATTATTTATGGACATTGAAAAGCCCTGCAGAGGAAAAGCCAAAATTATAATTGTTTTCATTTGCATTTCAAGCAGATTAATTTAAACAAAGCAGATAAATAAAAAGGATAACAATTTATAGAACTTTAAAGTGTTTTTGTAACACGTGAGTAACAGTAACCAAGTGATTTTTTTAATAACTTGGTTACTGAGTGTGTTGCAGGTAAAGCATTTATTACTTTGCTTGCTCAGCGGACTTAATGCTGCTTTGAATAAGCGGCGAAATAGTTAAGCCTTGTACAATAATAGAAAATATAACCACTACGTAAGTAACAATTACTATTAGGTTATGTAGGTCAGAGCCGCCTACAAAAACTTGCTCGCGTGGGATTGCTGCTGCCATTGCCAGAGCAAGGCCACCACGTAGTCCACCCCAGGTCAAAATTTTAACACTGTGTTTATCGTAAGTTCTAAAGCGTTTAAAAATTACAAATGGTGCGCCTACACTTATAAAGCGTGCAAGTAATACAGCCGGCACCATTAATAAACCTAAACCAATTTCGCCAAGGGTAATTGGCATAGTGACTATCAACATACCAATTATTAAAAACAGTAGGGCATTTAAAAAGCTGTCGGTTGCATGCCAAAAATCTTTTACGTAACGAGTGTCTTCAGGCCCCGTGCGCTCGGTTGCTTTGGTGCGGGTAATATTACCCATTAATATGCCGCTCGTTACCATGGCAAGTGCGCCAGATATTTCCCAAATATTTGCTGCAGCAAAACCTGCAGTTGGGATAGTTAAGGTAATTAATAGGCGAATATTTACATCGCGGCTATTAATAATTAAAAAGTGGCCAACTAATGCAATGACTAAACCAAACGCAATGCCCCCTATTGCATCAACAAAGAATAGCTCTGCTATGTCACCAAATTGTGCATCTGTGCCATAAAAAGCAACAGAAAATATAGTGGTAAATATTACTAAACCAATACCGTCGTTAAATAGCGACTCACCTTCTACTTGAACCGATATACCTTCTGGCGCTCGCATTTGTTTAATAATAGCAAGTACAGCGATAGGGTCGGTTGGACTAATAAGCGCGCCAAACAATAAACAATAAATAAAAGGAACATCAAAACCAAAAACGGGGAATAAATAAAAGCTTAAATAACCCACTATAAATGTGGACACGATGGTTGAAAATAATACCAGGGCAGTAATTTCCCATCGCTGTTTACGAAGCGCCATAAGGTTAATTTCCAGTGCGCCAGCATAAAGTAAAAAACCTAACATGCCTTTGAGTAGCAACTCGTTAAAATTAATACTGGAAACAATTTGGGTCATTGCTAATGCGTTCTGATCGCCTAATAATTTAACGGCAATGATCAGTAATAAAGAAATAACCACAGAGCCGGTTGTAATGGCAATGGTAGTTTGCATTTTGAGGATGTACTGGTTTGCAAAGGCTATAAATATTGCAATTGCAGAGAGAAAACAAATGAGGTACCAAGCATTCATTGATTAACCTTAACTATTTTTAAACGACACACAAAAAGGAGGATTATAAACCCGCGTATGGTACTCCTGTAATATTTGAGAGTCACAGTATTTATGCCTTTATATAGCTTTAAATAAGGATTATTTTCAGTAATGGTTAATAAGAAATGTGGCTTTGTAAATATTGTCATTATTAAATTAAATGTACGTTATAAATACAGGGTATATTGTAAAATTGAATAATAAATTACTCTCTAGAGTCGGAAAATAAAGCCGTGTTAACCTACAAAATAAAAGTGGGTTTTGTAATTGCTTGCCCTTAATGCTTTGCTTACGTAAAATCCCGCTATTATTTACTTTAAAGTGATTGGTATTATCAAACAGCTGTTTAGTGCAACCGGACCTTTGGCGTTATCCTTAGATGGATATACGCCTCGCCAACCACAAATTGATATGGCAGTAGCTGTTGCAGATGCATTAAAAAACAGTTCGCAATTGGTCGTTGAGGCAGGTACTGGTACGGGTAAAACGTTTGCCTATTTAGCTCCAGCACTAAAATCAAAAGGCCGAACGATAATATCGACAGGCTCAAAAGCCTTGCAAGAGCAGTTATACCACCGCGATTTACCTCAATTAGTGAAAGCGCTTGGCGCCTCTAAAAAAACCGCCTTATTAAAAGGGCGTGCCAATTACCTATGTACCTATCGACTTAATCAGCATGTTGCACATGTGCCTACTGACGACTCTGACGTAATGCATCAACTAGCTATGGTAGCTAAGTTTGCAAGCGAAACGCAATCGGGCGATTTGGCCGATTGTATTGGTATAGAAGATGATGCCAAAGTATTGCCTTATGTAAATTCAACAGCCGA
>NZ_AUTN01000057.1:0-89479 GCF_000497955.1 Pseudoalteromonas sp. TAE56 | reverse complement strand
GGCGCTGCCGCTGTTGCGTGTATGGAGCTGTTGATTAAGTGCGGAGCACTGCGCGAACACATTTATATGCTTGACCGCAAAGGTGTTATTCATACCCGCCGCGATGATTTAAATGAATATAAACAGCTTTTTGCTAACAATACAGATAAGCGTACATTGCAAGATGTAATTGCAGATGCTGATGTGTTTGTAGGTGTTTCTGGCCCTAACTTATTAGCGGCTGAAGATTTAAAGCTAATGGCTGAAAAACCAGTTGTGTTTGCATGTTCAAACCCAGATCCTGAAATTGATCCTGCACTTGCGCACGGCGCACGTAACGATTTAATTATGGCAACAGGGCGCTCTGATTACCCTAATCAGGTTAACAATGTTTTATGTTTCCCGTTTATTTTCCGTGGTGCGCTTGATGTGCGTGCAAGCGCTATTAACGATGAAATGAAAATTGCTGCAGTTGAGGCTATCCGTAGTATTGCTAAAGAGCCTGTACCTGCAGAAGTTTTAAAAGCAGCAGGCGTAGATAAATTAGAGTTTGGTGCACAGTATATTATTCCAAAACCAATGGACCCTCGTTTACTGCCGCGTATAGCAAGAGCTGTTGCCCTAGCTGCTGTTGAGTCAGGTGTTGCGCAAATTGATTTGCCAGAAAATTATATGCAGTAAATCTATACAGTAGAGCTATGCAATAAAATTTAGACATAAAAAAACCTCAGTAATTACTGAGGTTTTTTTGTCTTTGTAGTATTTATTCTTCGTTTAAAACGGGTACTTCTAGACCCATTTCTTGCATTATTTTTTTAACTTCTTCTGGCACTTTTTCGGCGTTATCTTTACGTAAGTCATCGTCATTTGGTAAAGGTTGGCCAGTAAAAGCATGCAAAAATGCCTCACATAGCAATTCACTATTTGTAGCATGGCGAAGGTTATTGATTTGACGACGTGTACGTTCGTCAGTTAATACCTTTAATACATTTAGCGGGATCGAAACGGTGATCTTTTTAACTTGCTCTGATTTTTTACCGTGTTCTGCGTATGGGTGAATATACTCACCATTCCATTTAGCCATAAGATGTATCGTTGCCTCAGATTATTAATTTCTCACACGGTATAAAAAGCGTGTAAATATGCGTGAAATTCTATCGATTTAAAAAAGATAGTCAAATAATAGATACCGATCTATCTTAATAAGCCTATTGTGAGTGTAAAGATAAGCACACTTTTGTGAGCTAAAATGTGGTATTCGCAGAGGCTCCTTCTACTTATAGCCATCTAGAGCTTTAAAATACTTTGACTTATCAAAACGGATAACTTACTCTTTTGGACGTCTAAACATCCAAATTAATCAGGTGACGAATATGAGCGAAAAAAACAAAGCAACCATTGCTGTACGTAACGGCGTTGATGCTGATAAACATCATGGTGCGGTGGTACCGCCAATTTATTTATCGACTACTTATTCGTTTGCCGACTTTGATACTAAGCGTGAGTATGATTATGGTCGTAGCGGTAATCCTAATCGTGATATTTTAGCTGAGACGCTTGCTAAGCTTGAAGGTGGCGCTCGTGGCATAATTACAGCTACAGGCATGGCTGCCGTGCATTTAGCTACTCAGCTACTTAATAGTGACGATACGCTAGTAATTCCACATGATTGTTATGGTGGCAGCTATCGTTTATTTACATCTTTACAAAAACGCGGCCTACTAAAGCTCGAAATATTAGATTTAACAAAAGAAGAAAGCCTTCAACAAATTTTAGTAATTAAACCTAAGCTTATTTGGATAGAAACCCCAAGTAACCCAGTACTTCGTTTAACAGATATTAAAGCGGTTACCGATGTTGCAAAACAATGCGGTGCATTGGTGGCTGCAGATAACACATTTTTGTCGCCTGCTTTACAAAACCCTATTAAGTTTGGTGTAGATATTGTGGTGCATTCAACCACTAAATATATTAACGGACACTCCGATGTAGTCGGCGGCGCTGTTATTGCCGCAACACAAGAGTTAGGCGATGAGCTTGCTTGGTGGGCTAATAACATTGGTATTACGGGGGCGCCTTTTGATAGCTATTTAACGCTTCGTGGTTTACGTACTTTAAATGTGCGCCTAAGACAGCATCAAGAAAATGCACTGGCAATAGCTAAGTATCTTGAAAACTCTGAATATGTAAGCCAAGTTTACTACCCAGGTCTTGAGTCTCATCCTCAACATGAACTTGCTAAAGCACAGCAACTTGGCTTTGGTGGCATGGTTAGTTTTGATATTAAAGGCGATATAAACGACGCAGCGGCATTTTTAACTAGCCTTAAAACCTTTAGTTTAGCTGAGTCACTAGGTGGCGTAGAGAGCTTAATTTGTCACCCTGCAACTATGACGCACGCAGGTATGGACGCAACAGCACGTTTAGAAGCGGGTGTGGGCGATACGCTTATTCGTATTTCGGTAGGTATTGAAGATATATACGATTTAGTTGCTGATTTTGAGCGAGTGTTTGAACTTGTAAAACCAGGACAAAATAAAAATGTTGGCCGTGTAGGCAAAGGTGCAGGCACTTCTGGTGGTAACGTTAAATTAAGTGCAGCCCGTCCGGCGCTTTGGTAAGCAATACCAATCCGCAATAATACCTAATCAATTTGAGGGATTAAACCTGGCGCTAACGTCGTTAAAAATTTCTGATATACGACTGCATGGATGCAGGAGGTAGAGCAATGCAGGAGCAATTGCCGAGAACAACTAAACTCAAAATAGACTACTTAATTAAGCGAATTGGTATAAATATGGTTAATTGTATACATAAATTTGGTGGCTCGAGTTTAAGCTCAAGTGAGCGATACCAAAGCGTTGCAAAAATAATAATTACACATACTCAACCGGGTGACTGTGTGGTGGTATCGGCTGCGGGTAAGACAACCGATACGCTAGTATTACTTTGGCAAAGCTATCAAAAGCAAGACAATCAAGCGGTAGCTGATATTTTACTACAGTTAAATAATCACCAAAGAGACTTAATAGAGCAGCTATTAGAAGCTGATTTAAAACGAAGTGCACTTAAAACACTAAATACCGAACTTAGTGATATTGCAGAACTTGCTCAAGCTGAGCAGCTAAAAGAGGCTGCGTTACTTGCACATGGCGAATTGTGGTCAGCACGCTTACTCGCCATTTATTTACAGCAGCTAAATATTGAGGCATGTGCTCAAGATGCCCGCACTCTTTTTACTTTAAGCGATGGTGAATTAATGCATGCGCAAAATGCGCAGAAATGTGGGCAGTTAATTTTTCCTAATAAAATAAATGTTGTTACTGGGTTTATAGCCGCAGATATCAATGGTGAGACTGTAACGCTTGGCCGAAATGGTAGTGACTACAGCGCAACACTACTAGCAAATTACTGTAATGCTAAGCAGGTATGTATTTGGACTGATACGCAAGGAGTGTTTAGTACTGATCCACGTAAAGTGCAAAAAGCGATTAAATACGGCAAAATTTGCCGTGGACAAGCTAATTTATTGGCTCGTTTAGGTAATCCTGTATTACATGCAAAAACACTATCGCCACTTAAAAACACAGATATTAAGCTAGCTGTTCGCAGTAGTTTTGATGTGCAAGCAAGCCCAACCGATATAGTAAAAGAAGGTTCAGCGAAGAAAAAACGTTTTATAACTACTTTGCAAAATGTTGACCTACTAATGGTTGAAGGGTTAAGTGAAGGAGAGGTTGCAAGTGTTAGTCAGCTTATTCAGCATAGCCTTCATCACTTTAACCATAATGGTGAAGTGTATCTGGTAGTGCCAGCCGCACAAACTTATCTGGTTATTAATTACTTTGCGGGTAGAGCAAGTATTAGCGAGTCAAATTTAAACGGCTGTGCAATTGTAGCGCCTGAGCAAGACGTTAATACATTGAGCTTACAAGCATTAGATTTATTAAAACTCCACAGCATAAAACCTCGTTTTGTCCATCAAGATACTGGCTATGCTTTATTGCTTACCGATCAATTTATAGATAGTGATATACAAAGTGCCTTACACGATAAGCTAATTAATAAAGGCCAAGAAATCGCAATTATAGTTGCGGGGCTTGGTAACGTTGGCGACGTTTTTATTAAACAGTTATCGGCACAATTTGAGCGCTTATTGGATGACTTTAGTATTAAATTAGTCGGTCTAATTCGCTCTAAAAAAATGCTGTTTAATGCAAGTGGTATTAATACGCAGCAATGGAAAACTCAATGGCAGCATGAGGCTAATAGCTATCAATCTGCAGATTTACTGAATGCTATAAATGAGCTCGATTACGAGCATAAAATTTTAATTGATATTACCGCAAGTGAACAATTTAGCTTGTTATATCCAGACTTTGTAGATAGAGACTGTCATTTAATTAGTGCTAATAAATACGCTGGAACAGCATCTACTACTTGGTATAAAGCACTTCGTAGTAATATTTTAGAACGTAATTTACATTGGCGATATAACACCAGTGTAGGCGCTGGCTTACCTATTAACTTTGCTTTGGCTGATTTGCAAAATAGTGGCGATAAAATAACACGTATAGAAGGTGTTTTCTCAGGCACGCTTTCGTGGTTATGCAGTAAATATGATGGAATTAGGCCATTTTCTGAGTTGGTACTAGAAGCTCAGAAAATGGGATTCACAGAGCCAGACCCTCGCGAAGATTTATCTGGGCGAGATATGCAGCGTAAACTACTTATTTTAGCTCGAGAGCTAGGTGTAGAGCTTGAACTTGACGATATTAGCTTATCGGCATTGATGCCTGATGAACTTGCGCTGGGAAGTTGGGATGACTTTTTAAATAAAAAAACACAGCTAGATGCATTCATTGAAGAGCATGCAGCTACAGCAAAAGCTAAAAATTCAGTACTTAGATACACGGGCTTGTTAGAAATAAAACAAGGTGAAGTAATCGCTAAAGTGGGAATAGCGTATGTGCCTAATGGCGATGCGTTAGCAAACCTTACTCCTGGTGATAATATTTTTGTCATTAATAGCAAATGGTATAGCGATAACGCATTAGTGATTCAGGGACCAGGAGCGGGTAGGGAAGTGACCGCTGCGGGTGTGCACTCTGATTTATATTGGCTTGTTCAAAACTTAAAATAAACCTTTGGTTTAAATAAAAACGGCAGCTTAAATAAGCTGCCGTTTTTGTATTACGTACATATTATTAAAATAGCTCTTCTTCTGTTTTAGTGTCTTCTTCAAATATATCGTTAGGCTGAGATAGCACATACTTTGTAGGTGCGGTGCCTTTTTCAAAATATTCAAATCGACTTGTGTAGTCATTTTTATGGCTTAATAAACCAGTAGCTAAATCAATACGAATAGAAACAAGTCCCTCAGGCGGCTCAATTGGAGCTTCGGGCTTGCCTTCTAGTGCCGCTTTCATAAATTCAACCCATGCTGGCTGTGCGGTTTTAGCGCCGGATTCAGCACCTGATATTTGGCTGCTATCTAGGTTGTTGTTATATGTAGAGCGACCAAGAGCGTTGCCCGGATTATCAAAGCCAACCCAAACTGAGGTCATCACATTACTATTAAAACCGCTAAACCAGGTATCTACTGAGTCATTAGTTGTGCCGGTTTTACCCGAAATATCGCGACGGTCTAGTGCTTGTGCTCGCCAACCGGTTCCACTCCAACCTGTTTTATGAGCCCAGCTACCACCCCCCCAGATTGCACTATTCATAGCATCGGCAATTAAAAATGCATTCTGCTTAGAAATAATTCTCGGTGCACATTTTTTAGTTTGCTCCTCTTCACCATCACTATTATGAATTGAGAGTGAATTGAGTGTTGGCAAAGGCTCTTCGTCACAGGCAAGAGCAGGGTTTGCTTTAAACAATACATTGCCATAAGCATCTTGAATTTCTGAGATGAAGTAAGGTTCAATCAAGTGACCGCCATTGGCAAATGTACTCATGCCTCGGGCAAGTTCAAGGGGAGTAATGGAAGCACTGCCAAGGGCTAATGATTCACTGCGATTAATGTCAGCGTCTTTAAAGCCAAATTTTAGTAAATGATCAGCTGTGCGTTGTAATCCAACACCACGCAGTAAACGCACCGAAATAACGTTTTTAGACTGTGCTAAAGCACGGCGAATTCGAATAGGACCGTTGTAAACAGCGGGGCTATTTTTAGGACGCCATGCTACGCCTTGGCTTTTATCCCATTGGTTTATAGGTGCATCGTTTAATATAGACGCAAGCGTGTAGCCCTTTTCAAGTGCTGCTGAATATATAAAAGGTTTTATATTAGAACCCACTTGACGCTTAGCTTGTACCGCACGATTGTATTGGCTTTGCTCAAAGCTGTAACCCCCTACAATGGCTTTTATTCTACCGTCTTGTGGATCGAGTGAGACAATAGCGCTTGATGCTTCCGGTACTTGGCTTAATAAGAAGCTGCTATCTTCGTTTTGACGTACCCATATTTGCATACCTGGTGTTAAAATGTCGGTAGCTGCTTTTGGAGCAAAGCTTTGGCGGTAGCGAGTAATATACTTACGCGCCCATTTTAAATTATCCCAAGTGAGGGTTGTTTGTTCACCATTTTTAAGTAATACAGTAGCTGTTTTATCATTAACACTAAGTACTGCTGCAACTTTTAAAGTGCCTAATTCATTTACGCTCTGTAATTTATTGAGTATTTGTTGCTCAGTTAAAGCTGGTTGTGTTTCAGGATTCCATAAAATATCAGTTGGACCTCTAAAACCATGACGCATATCGTAATTGTGTAAGTTATTTACAAGTGCGTTTTGCGCTGCTTTTTGAACCTTTGATTCTACTGAGGTAAAAATTTTAAAACCTGAGTTGTATGCTTTATCTACCCCATAGCGCGAAACCATTTCGGCACGCACCATTTCAGAGATATACGGTGCGTATAAGTTTATTTCTGCGCCGTGAAAATAAGCTGTAATAGGTTGGCTAGTTGCTTCGTTATATTGCTCTTGTGTTATATAGTCTTCGGTAAGTAAACGGCCTAAAACTACATTTCGGCGTGCTTTTGCACGCGTTGGGTTACGAATTGGGTTTAATGCAGAAGGTGCTTTAGGTAAACCTGCAATCATCGCCATTTGTGCAAGTGTTAAATCTTTTAGCTCTTTACCGTAATAAACTTGCGCTGCTGCACCAATACCGAAAGCACGATTACCTAATTCTATTTTATTGAGATAAAGCTCTAAAATTTCGTCTTTTGTTAATACATCTTCGATATGAAGCGCTATAAATATCTCTTTAACTTTGCGTATATATGCTTTTTCGCGTGTTAAAAAGAAATTACGAGCAAGCTGCATAGTAATAGTACTTGCACCTTGTTTTTTCTCGCCAGTAGATATAAGAACAACAGCCGAACGTACGATGCCAATAGGGTCTATGCCTATATGATCGTAAAATCGATTATCTTCTGTCGCTAGAAATGCATTAATGAGTGTTTGAGGAATTTCATCAATAGTCACTGGAATACGACGTTTTTCACCAAATTGATTGATTAAAAGCCCATCTTTAGTGAATACTTGCATAGGAGTTTGTAATTGCACGTCTTTTAAAACTTGCACACTGGGGATATCAGGTTTAACGTAGTAATAAAGACTGATCAAAGTAATCAGACCAATTAACACACAAATGATAAAAAATTGTAAAGTTCGTTTTAATAAAATCACTTATATTTCCCTAAATGGACTCCCAATTGCGAGTTTTGACTGCTAGTATATATTGATTAAAAAATGAATAATATTTTTTCATATAAAAATTATAACTTGTTTATTATTAAAACAAAGGCCAAGTTGAAACATGCTAAGTCAACTATTTCAAAAACCGTCCCAAATGATGGTAGGAATTGATATTGGATCGCACTCTATTAAGGCTGTGCTTTTACGTGAAATTGAAACTGGATTTCGACTTGAAGCACTTGCAATTGAGCCGATGCCAAAAGGCGCTATGAGTGAGCGTACAATTCAAGATATTGAAGCGATTGGTAACGTAATTACAAAATTAAGAAAAAAATTACCAAAGTCGTTAAAATTTGCGGCAGTGGCTGTTTCTGGCCAAACAGTCATCACAAAAGTGATCTTCATGGATGTATCGTTAACTGATGCTGAACTTGAGTCGCAAATTGAAATTGAAGCCGATAGTTTAATTCCATATCCTCTTGATGAAGTAAGCCTCGACTTTGAGAAGCTTTCGACGAATGAAGCCGATCCTAGTAAAATGAATGTTTTGCTTTCAGCTGCCCGTACTGAAAGTGTTGAAGCGCGTGTTGGCGCTTTAGAAGCAGCAAATTTAGAAGCTAAAATAGTTGATGTAGAAAGCTATGCATTAAGTCGTGCAATGGATGTGTATTACCAACAGTTACCTAGCGACGCATTTAATAAATGCGTGGCTGTGGTTGATATTGGTGCGGTTTTAATGCTTGTGAGCGTTGTTCAAGCTGGGGAAACAATTTATACACGTGACCAAGTTTTTGGTGGTGACCAATATACAAATAGTATCGTTGCTTATTATAATAAAGGCTTTGATGAAGCTGAGATTGGTAAAACATCAGGTGATTTACCGCCAAACTACACTTTTGAAGTATTAGCCCCTTTTCAAACTTCGTTACTTCAACAAGTGCGACGTGCGGTGCAAATGTTTTTAACAACCAGTGGCAAAGAGCAAATCGATTATATTGTATTAACGGGTGGTACATCGATGATTAAAGGTATTGACCGATTACTCATTGAAGAACTAGGTATTCACTCTGTCGTTGCTGAGCCTTTTGAAAATATGGAAATTTCTCCAAAAGTAGATCGTAATGTAATGCAACGTCACAAAACGCAGTTTGCAATTGCGACAGGGTTGGCATTAAGGAGCTTTTCAACATGCCACATATAAATCTACTTCCTTGGCGTGAATCGCAGCGCGAAGAATCGAAAAAGAAATTTGTAACTATACTTATTGGTGTCGTTATACTTTGTTTTGCGAGTATGTACTTATTAAGCTCTTTTTATAGTTCATTAAAAGACGGTCAAAACTTAAAGAATAACTATTTAAGTTCAGAAATTAGCATGCTAGATAAAAAAATTAGTGAAATTAGAAGTTTAGATAAAAGAAAAGAAAACTTACAACAGCGTATGAGGCTCATTGAAGAATTACAAAGCAGCCGTAATTTGGGTACGCAAATAATGGATGAAGTTGCCAAAATAGTGCCGGGTGGAGTTTATTTAACAAAACTCGAGCGCCGAGGTAGCCAAATTCATGTATTGGGACGCAGTGAATCTAATAACCGTTTATCAACAATGCTGCGCCAAGTACAAAGCTCATATTTACTAGAGAATCCTTCAATGCAAGGCATTGTTGCAGGCGATCAATCTTCGCGTTTACTTAGTGATTTTAATATGGAATTTTATGTAAAACCATTTGATAAAATTGGTGAGGTTAGCGATGAGCCTTGATTTTAAAGCACTGAGTGAAATTGATTGGAATGAAATAGAGCTCGATAACATTGGCGATTGGCCTATTGCAGTTAAAGCAATTTGCTGTACGTTTGTTGCCGGACTTGTATTGTTTTTTAGTTATAGCCTGTTAGTTTCTGATGAAATTGATAGTTACCACAGTGCAGTTGCGAAAGAGGTCGAGTTACGCACAACTTATCGTACTAAATACGCAGTAGCGAGTAAGCTTGAGATCTATCGTCAACAAATGATTGAAATGGAAGATAAGTTTTCACAATTATTAAAACGTTTACCTACCTCTAACGAAACCCCTGGTTTACTTGATGATTTGTCGTATGTTGGCACAACAAGTGGTCTGACTTTTTTAAAAATAGGTTGGTTACCAGAAGTCGAGAAAGAATTTTATACTGAATTACCGATTAAAATAGAAGTGATAGGAACCTACCATGAGTTTGGTGAGTTTGTGGGTAAAGTAGCTCAGTTACCACGAATTGTAAGCTTACATGACTTTTCTATTTTATCATCGGGCGATAAACAGTTAACATTTAGTGTTGTTGCAAAAACATATCGTTATGAAGAAGGAGTTAAAAAATGAAGCTCCTTCGCGTAGTACCTGTAGTAATGGTGTTTGTTTTGAGTGGTTGTAATGATGATACGTCTGAGCAAAAAGAATTTATTGATCAGGTAAAAGCAAGCACAACACCAAAGGTTGAATCAATTCCTGAGCTGACAAAGTTTGAAATATTTGAGTACAGTGCTGGTCAGCTACGTAGCCCGTTTGTAGCGCCTCAGCCTGAGATAATCCAAAATAAATTAACACAAGTAAAAAACTGTTTGCACCCTGATCAAGAGCGTCGCCGCGAACCGTTAGAAAAATACCCGCTAGATAACTTAGCAATGAAAGGCACAATTGGTTCTAGTGGACAAATATGGGCATTAATAACAGCAGCTGACGCTACTTTGCATCGTGTAACGGTAGGGAATTACCTTGGTAGTTATGATGGCAAAGTAAAAACAGTAAGTAACGACTATATAGAGTTAGTGGAATTAATCCCTGATGGGTCTGGCTGTTGGAAAGAGCGCTTGACTAAATTAGAAATGTTAGAGGCGGCAACAGATGGCGCAAATTAATAATAAAAAAGGTAAAAATAGCATGCATAAGGATGTACTTTGGCTTCATCGTATTTCACGAACATTACTGGCTGCTGTTGCTTTAGTCACTGTAAATTCAGCCGTTGCAGGGCCGTTACTTTATGATGTTCGTTATAATCCATTACTTAAAGGCGAAACTGAGTTACAGCTTGTTTTTGATGAAGAGTTAACGCTTGAGCCAAAAGTTCAGGTGTTTAATAGCCCAGCCCGAATCGAAATGTTTTTTGATACCGCAGAGTTAGAGGTTGGTTTAAATGATGTTGAAGTTAATCAAGCTGGAATTAGCAGTGTTACTAATGTTTTAACTAACAGTGGTTTAAAAGTAACGGTAAACTTAGATCGATTAAAAATTTATGAAACTGAAGTTCATAACAACTTAGTATCAATACGCGTGTCTGATAATCCTCTTACAGAATCTGAAAATGAAGATGTAGCGATGGACTCAGGTGACGTAAGTGGAAATTACATTAACCGTATCCAATCAATTGATTTTAGACGTGGTGAAAAGGGCGAAGCGAAAGTACTCGTATTTTTACAAGACACTCAAGCTGCAATTGAAGTTCATGAGAGTGGCGGGAAAATTTACGCAGACTTTCATCACACCGATATTTTAGATGACCTACTTTATGAATTAGATGTATTAGATTTTGGTACTGTCGTAAGTAATATCGAGACTTTTAAAGAAGACGGATTAAGTCGTGTCGTTATTGAGCCAAACGCTCAGTTTACATTTACGTACCAGCAAATAGATAATATTTTAACGCTGACGGTAGAAAAAGATGAAACGCAAAACGCCTATTTAGATGGTGGCGTTGAGTATCAAGGTCGTCCTATGACCTTAAATTTTCAAGATATCTCTGTGCGAGCAGCACTACAAATTATTGCGGGTTATAACGATTTTAACTTAGTAACCAGTGATTCAGTGACCGGTAATATAACACTGCGCTTAGATGGCGTACCGTGGGATCAAGCGCTTGACGTAGTACTGCGTATTAAAGGGCTAGATAAACGCATGGATGGCTCTATTTTAATGGTAGCGCCTGCAGAGGAGCTTGCAGCACGTGAAGCTAAAGATTTAAAAGCTAAACAGCAAGTTGAAGACTTAGAACCACTCTATAGTGAATACATTCGATTAAACTACGCTAAAGCCGAAAGTTTTGCTGACTTATTAAAAACAGATAGGAACAGTATTATAACTGCCCGCGGTAGTGTGTCGGTTGATCAGCGTACAAATACTTTATTGGTAAAAGATACTGTAAAGAGTATAGAAAACATTCGCCGGATGATAGAAACACTCGATATTCCAGTACAGCAGGTTGTAATCGAATCTCGGATGGTAACTGTGCGCGATAACGTTACTGAGGACTTAGGTGTACGATGGGGCTTTAGTGACCAAGGTAGCAGTGTTGGTATTTCAGGCTCCCTTGAAGGCGCTGAAGGTATTTATAACGCAACATCAACTACAAATGCGCCAAGCATTTCAGATCGATTAAATGTAAATTTACCTATCACTAACCCTGCGGCCAGCATTGGTTTGCATATAGCAAAATTGGCTAACGGTACGTTAATTGATTTAGAGCTAAGTGCGCTTGAAGAAGAAAATAAAGGCGAAATTATTGCTAGCCCGCGTATCATAGCGGCTAATCAGCAAAAAGCACGAATAGAGCAAGGTACTGAAATTCCTTACACTGAGTCAGCTTCAAGTGGTGCTACTACCGTAAGCTTTAAAAAAGCGGTACTAAGCTTAGAAGTAACACCTCATATCACACCTGATAATAAAGTAATTCTAGACTTAATTATTACTCAAGACACGCGTGGCGATACCGTACAAACGGGAACAGGTGAAGCAGTGTCTATTGATACCCAAGAGATTCAAACACAAGTGTTAGTTGAGAATGGACAAACCGTAGTACTCGGTGGTATTTTCCAGCAGCAGATCATTAATACTACGAGTAAAGTGCCAATTTTAGGTGACATTCCTTACGTAGGAAGACTGTTTAAAACCACGAGTGAGTTTAATGAAAAGCGTGAATTACTTATTTTTGTGACACCAAAAATACAAATTGATTAAAATACAGTGGTTTTATGTTAACCAACGGGTGATTATTTAGATTAATTGCTCGTTATATGGCTTTTTATGCTAATTGACTTGAAATACCCCCGCAATTACTGAGATAATCCCCTCCTTAATTTTGGGGCCAGGTCGTTAGGCGGGGTTTTATTTCAAATTTTAGAGTTTGTTTGTACTAAAAGATATGGCTGAGAAACGTAATATATTTCTAGTTGGCCCCATGGGGGCTGGCAAAAGCACGATTGGTCGTCACATCGCTGACCAATTACACCTTGAATTTGTTGATTCTGATCAAGAAATCGAACGCCGCACAGGTGCAGATATTGCATGGGTATTCGATCTTGAAGGTGAAGAAGGCTTTAGACTTCGAGAAGAGTCTGTTATTGGCGATTTAACCGAGATGCAAGGTATTGTACTTGCTACAGGTGGTGGTTCAGTAATGAGCAAAGAAGTCCGAAACAAGCTTTCGGCTCGAGGTATCGTTGTATACCTAGAGACACCTATAGAGAAGCAAGTTGCACGCACGCAACGCGACAAGCGTCGCCCATTACTGCAAACTGAAGAAGCACCTCGTAACGTACTAGAGCGCTTAGCAGAAGAACGCGAGCCACTATACAAAGAAGTTGCTGATTTTGTTGTACGTACCGATGAGCAAAGCGCTAAAGTTGTTGCTAACCAAATCATCGAGAAATTAGATTTTTAAAAACCAATAATAAAGGAATAGCCAAGCATGCTTAAATTAACTGTTAATTTGGACGAGCGAAGTTATCCTATTTATATTGGGCAATCTGCACTTCAAGATAATGGCCGCCTGGTTCACCACATTGGTGATTGTCGGCCTATCATCATTACTAATGACACAATAGCGCCTTTATATTTGCAAAGGTTACTTGATTCATTAGCTGATCTAAATCCGCTATCTTTTATTATTCCTGACGGTGAGCAATATAAATCACTGGAATGGTTTGAAAAAATATCAGCATTTTTACTACAAAATAACTGTGGCCGAGATACGTGTTTAATTGCGTTAGGTGGTGGTGTTGTAGGTGACCTAACTGGTTTTGTTGCGGCTTGTTATCAGCGCGGCGTACCGTTTATTCAAATACCAACGACAGTGCTTTCACAGGTTGATTCATCGGTAGGTGGAAAAACGGCAGTAAATCATCCGTTAGGTAAAAATATGATAGGGGCATTTTATCAGCCTCAAGCGGTTTTTATTGATACGCAAACATTACACACTCTACCTGCACGAGAGTTTGCAGCAGGTATGGCTGAAGTAATTAAGTATGGTCTGATTTACGATACCGAATTATTTGAATATTTGGAGCTAAATGTAGCTAATTTGCAGCAACTAGATGAAGCATGCTTACAGCATATCATTTTTAGATGTTGTGAAATAAAAGCGCTTATAGTTGCTCAAGATGAAAAAGAACACGGCTTACGAGCTTTGTTAAACCTAGGCCATACATTTGCCCATGCAATTGAGGCACAGATGGGTTATGGCGTTTGGTTACACGGCGAAGCTGTTGCAACAGGAATGGTATTAGCAGCTAAACTTGCCAAGACACGCCAAGATTTAAGCGCAAGCGAAGTTGATCGAATTATTAAGCTGCTTGAGCTATATAATTTACCAACAGAAATTCCAAAGCAAATGACTAGCGAGCAGTTTTTAACGCATATGCGTAAAGACAAAAAGAATAAAAAAGGCACTATCCGCTTTATTCTACCTACCCAATTTGGCCAGTGTGCATTAGTTGATAATGTATCTGATGATCAAGTTAGAGACTTAATCGAGCAGTAAATGCAGTCACAAATTTTACCAAGCCGTGCGGCTTTGGTGGATAGAATCGCACTGCAATTTGAGTACGGGCAAAATTTAATTGTTTTACTTGGCACTTCTGGGCTAGGTAAAAGTTATATGCTCGAAACCTTCATTACAGATAAATACAACGACTTTAATAAAGCCTTCGTGCAAGTAAGTGCACAAATGACTGACGCTCAGCTAATGAGTGAGTTATTAGAACAAAGCTTTAACTCTCCCCTGGTCGATCATAACTTAAGTTTACCTGAAAACTATTACCAGTTGCTCCAGCAACAACCATGTGGGCCATATTTATGGGTACTTGATGGCGGTAGGCAATTATCTGATGAGATGTTAATTGAGCTTGAGTTACTTTCTAAGAACAGCCCAAATACGCTATATATAATAATAGCTTCACAGTCTAAGCTGCCTTTAAACAACGCTGTTGAAATTTACTTGGAGCCGCTAACGCTTCGAGAAAGTAAGATGTTATTACAATGGTATTTTTCAGACTTACCTTATGATGAAGACCCTGTTTTTAGTACTTTTTTAGCTGAGGCTCAAGGTAATCCCAGTTTATTGCTTGCTTGGCAACCTAGTGAGCACATAGCCGATATTATCGTTAAGGACAAAGTATCTTGGCGATTGCACCTATTGATTTTGATGCTGCTGATTATGCTTTTAATTATTGGGCTACTTTATAAGTCGGATATGACACAGTGGTGGCAACAGTATTATCAGCAGGAAGAAACACAAGTCGTAAATACAGCAATATCTGTAGAGCAAGTAAGTGAGCCGGTTATAAAGAAAAATGACCCAGTAGCGAGCCTAAATAAACCAAAAGTAGTTGAGCAACCTATTAAGCTAGAACGCGAACACATTAATGATGTGCCTGCGATCATGCAAAGCCTTACCGAGTCTGCCAACTCCGTTAACGTACTAGACAGTGATGTTGATGTTAGTACTAATAATAAAAGCAGTGTATCAAGTGAGGTTAAATCTGAAGCTCTAAAAGTAAATACAGCAGAGCAAACTCAGAGTAGCCAAGATAATATATGGTACATGCAGCAAACAGATACAAATAGTGTTATTCAATTATTAGCCGTAACTCAGCAGGAAGTTAGCGATAGCTTTATTGCTCAATTCAATCTACAGCAGCAAACTCATACTTACCAAACGAAGCGAAATAATAAAATATGGTGGGTTGTTACATTTGGTAGTTTTGGAAGTATAAACGAAGCAAAATCAGCAATGGATACTTTATCTGCTGGGGTTAAAAAAAATAAACC
The DNA here is from genome assembly GCF_000497955.1 of Pseudoalteromonas sp. TAE56. Lineage (NCBI taxonomy): Bacteria > Pseudomonadati > Pseudomonadota > Gammaproteobacteria > Alteromonadales > Pseudoalteromonadaceae > Pseudoalteromonas > Pseudoalteromonas sp. TAE56. The sequence goes on along the minus strand of NZ_AUTN01000057.1, from coordinate 73,717 downwards.
TTTCTATAAAAAAATTAGTAAAATAAAGCAAGAAATAGCACTCGTAGATCAGTAAAACACACTACTTTAGTGTAAAATCGCGCAACACCAGATTGAAGTAAAGAGCCAATGCAACAAAAGAGTAGAGCCTTCCTTAAATGGGCCGGCGGAAAATACAGCCTAGTTGAAAACATTAATGCGCGATTAAACCAAGCTAGCAAGCATGCTGATACGTTGGTTGAACCTTTTGTTGGTGCAGGCTCTGTGTTTTTAAATAGTGACTTTAAACACTATATTCTCAACGATATAAATGCAGACTTAATTAACTTATACAAAGAGCTTAAAAGCTCCCCGGATGAGCTCATTAGTGATGCTAAAAAGTTATTTGTTGATTTGAATAATCACGCAGATGCTTATTACGAATATCGTGTGCAGTTTAATCAAAGCCGTGATGTATATGAACGTTCAATATTGTTTTTATACATGAACCGCCATGGTTACAACGGACTGTGCAGATATAACCTAAAAGGTATTTTTAATGTGCCTTTTGGTAAATATAAAAAGCCTTATTTTCCTGAAAAAGAAATGTATTTTTTTGCTGAAAAAGCACAAAAAGCAACCTTCACCTGTTTAGATTACGATGACGTTTTTAAGTTAGTGCCTAACAATGCTGTTATTTATTGCGACCCGCCTTATGTACCATTAAGTAAAACAGCTTCTTTTACGTCTTACGCTAAAGGGGGGTTTAATTTAGATGATCAGGCTAATTTGGCTAATTTGGCTGAGAAGGCTGCCTTTGAAAATGATACACCAGTACTCATTTCCAATCACGATACCGTATGGACTCGAAAAATTTATAGCCAAGCATCACTTGACCAAATTCAAGTAAAGCGCACTATTAGCCCCAAAGGTGGCTCTAGAAATAAAGTTGACGAGTTGATGGCTATGTATCTAGCACCCAAGCAACCACTGCGTAAATTGCGATAACAAAAGCAATAAATAGTACAATCGCAATTAGGATGATAGAGATAGGAGAGTGTTGTTTAAAATCGACTTGGCGTTTATTTTCAGATTGAACACCAAAAAATGCTGCTAGCACACTTTGCAACGCACTAAAAAGTTGCAGCATTATTTAAAATAAAGGTTTTAAAGATGGAGTGTTTTTAGAATCTTCTGAGCTAGTAAGTAGCTCTAGTAAATCGAGGTAATGAAACTGAGCACTACGGCTATCGCCAGTTAACCATGAAAACCACGATGACTCTTCTTCAACTTTAATACACGTAGTTAATGTGTTTTGAACACTTACCACTTGTGTATTATGACAATTACCCACTGAGCTTAATTCTTGCTCAGAGCTTGAACCAAAGCTAAACGCCCCGATAAGCAGTAATGCCGACGCAATTAATATCCCAGTTTTAAAAGCACGCATGATGAAATCCAATAATTTGTTACTTTTTTAATCATAGCAAATATTGATTAAATATCAAACTTAAAGTTACCTGAAATAGGGGCTATTACGCCATATTACTTGGGTAACATCTTCAATTAAGTTACATTAACGCAATACACTATTTATTGATGGAGTTAATCATGTTTAACCCAGAGCAAAAATATTTAATAGCCCCTTCTATTTTGTCTGCTGACTTTGCAAAGTTAGGCGAAGATGTTGATAAAGTTCTCGATGCGGGCGCTGACGTGGTTCATTTTGATGTAATGGATAATCACTATGTACCTAATCTCACAATTGGTCCTATGGTGTGTAAAGCACTCAGAGATTACGGCATTACAGCACCTATCGATGTGCATTTAATGGTTAAGCCTGTAGATAGTCTTATTCCATTATTTGCAGAGGCGGGTGCATCAATTATTACCTTTCATCCTGAAGCCAGTGAGCATGTTGACCGTACAATACAGTTAATTAAAGATCACGGTTGTAAAGCAGGCTTAGTGTTTAATCCAGCAACAAGCCTAAGCTATTTAGACCATGTTATTGATAAGCTCGATACCATTTTGCTAATGTCGGTAAACCCAGGTTTTGGTGGGCAAAGTTTTATCCCTCATACGCTTGAAAAATTACGCCAAGCAAAACAGCGTATTATTGAATCAGGTCGAGAAATTCGCTTAGAGGTTGATGGGGGTATTAAAGTCGATAATATTGCAGCAGCAGCACAAGCGGGTGCTGATATGTTTGTTGCAGGTTCAGCTATTTTTAATCAACCAGATTACAAGGTTGTGATTGATCAAATGCGTAAACAGCTTGGAAGTGTTAAGTAATGAAGTACGATGTCGCCTTATTTGATTTAGATGGTACCTTGGTTGATAGTGTTTACGACTTGTATATTGCTATTAATTTAACCTTGAGTGGTCTTGCTTTCCCTATTGTTAGCCAACGCTTGGTGGAAAGTTGGGTCGGTAATGGTGTTGAAGTCCTCGTTAAACGTGCTTTGAGTGGCGATATGCAAGTGAGTGAACATCTAGATGAGTCACTTAGTGGTAAAGCAATATTAGAGTTTTATAAACACTATGAACAACAAGTTGGTGAGTATAGTGTTTTGTATCAACATGTAGAAACAGGGCTTGCAGCACTTCGTGGTATGCCTAAAGCATTAATCACTAATAAGTCTCGAATATTTACAGAAAAATTACTCGATAAACTGGCACTAACGAGTCATTTTGATGTGATTGTATGCGGTGACGACATGGCAAAAAAACCATCGCCAGAGCCATTGCTATTTGCCTGCAAAAAACTAAATGCTCAGCCTAATAAAGCAATAATGATAGGTGATTCTAAAAGCGATATACTTGCAGCTAAAGCCGCGAATATAGACGTAATTGCACTTAGTTATGGCTATAACCAAGGTGAAAATCTTAAGGACTATAATCCACAGTACCTATGCGATCACTTCTTAGATATAATACCTGTTCTAACGCAGCGTTAAATATTATTAATTAAGCAAAATAAAGGAAAATCATGAGTAAACCAGTAGTTTTAAGCGGCATTCAGCCAACCGGTGGTATGACAATAGGCAACTATGTTGGCGCTATTAACCAGTGGCTAAAGTTACAGGAAGACCACGAAAGTTTCTTTATGTTAGTAGACTTACACGCTATTACAGTTCGCCAAGAGCCTGAATTACTGCGCTCTCGAGTGTTGGATGGTATTGCTCTTTACGCGGCATGTGGCATTGACCCTGAAAAATCTGCTTTATTTGTACAATCACAAGTACCTGAACACGCACAGTTAGCGTGGGTATTAAATTGTTACGCGCAAATGGGTGAGCTTAATCGAATGACTCAGTTTAAAGACAAGTCATCTAAGCATGCAAATAACGTAAACGTGGGCTTATTTTCATATCCGGTATTGCAAGCTGCGGATATTTTATTATATCAAGCTGATCAAGTACCCGTCGGTGAAGATCAAAAGCAACACTTAGAGCTGACTCGCGATATAGCAACACGCTTTAATAATTTATACGGCGACGTATTTAAATTACCAGAGCCGTACATTCCTGAGTTTGGTGCACGCGTAATGAGCTTGCAAGATCCACTTAAAAAGATGTCTAAGTCTGACGAAAACCCAAATGGTTACATTATGTTATTAGATGAGCCTAAACAAATTGTGAAGAAGCTTAAAAAAGCAGTAACTGATTCAGACGAACAAGCACGTATTTACTTTGATCGCAGCGAGAAGCCTGGTGTATCAAACTTGCTTACTTTATTAAGTGTTGCAACTAAGCGCTCAATAGAAGACCTAGTGCCTGAGTATGAAGATAAAATGTATGGCCATTTAAAGAAAGATACAGCAGATGCAGTTGTAAACATGATTGAGCCAATTCAAGCTCGCTTTAAAGAGATCAGAGAAGATCAAAACCTACTTAATAGCATAATGAAATCAGGTGCTGAAAAAGCCAGTGTACGTGCTGAGAAAACATTAAAATCGGTATACGATGCGCTTGGTTTTATTCCTCGCGGGTAAGTTTATTAAAATAAAAAAATGCCGCTTGTTAGCGGCATTTTTTATATAGTACATATCAACATGATAGACCCAAATAGAAACAGTAGCGATATCGCTAGTTTGTCTGTTTTATCCATTATTCAGCCCCTCTTACTGTTATATCCGCCGTGCTATCAACATTGACTAAAGAAACGCTGTAACCTTTGTTTTCAAGTAAGGTGAGTAAGCTGTCTTGGCCTGCAAGATGGCCAACTCCAACAAGTACAAACTCATTTTTATCGTTGTTAAACATGGCTTCTACTTTTGGTAACCAATCATTATTTCTATCTGTAATGAGTTGTTTATAGCTATTCGGATCATTTTTCTGCATACCTTCAAGTGCCACTTTATTCAGTGTGTCTGTATCACCTTTGCGCCAGGCAGCTAAAAGTCCTTTAAACATATCGCCATAGTTGTGAAGCTCAGCTAAGTTACGTTTAATGAAATCGTTTTCGTTGCCTTGACCCATTGTTTTATAAAGCTCTAACTGAAATTCCATTGTTTCTAAGTAATTTTTTGTTTTGTTATCTTCAGTCGCTTTTTTAGTAAAATAAGCATCAACCCCTTCACCCATTAAGTTTTGCTTTTGAAGCTCCATCGACATTAAAACAATACTCACCATAGCAGGACGAAAACCATCTAACTTAGCTAGGTTAGCGCCAAACTCGCTAAGCTTATTTTCAAGTGAAGCTTTAACCTGGGGTTCTAGCTTTTGACTCAACGTTTCGTTATTTGTATACGATAGCGCACCTAGCATTTGCATTTGTGCGTTGGTGTCGGATGGGTCAGGTAACGGTGCTTCTAAAATAATTGTATCTGCTTGTTCATAAGCATGGTTAAACTCAGCGGGCAGTGGCATTTCAGCTTTAGGTAGTATGTGAACTGTACCGCCAATAAATAGTGAGTCATTGCCATTACTTACTTTCCATACAGAGCTTTGAGCCTGTGCTGTATTTGCTAAAAGGCTGCAACTAAGTAATACGCTGGCAGATACTAATTTTTTTGTGAACTTTTTCATGATAATTCCTTAATATAACTTTTAATTTTATTGTTTTTAGTTCGATAACACATTGCTGAAATATGCAGTGATTGACGATGTTACCTTTGAAAGATTTTTATCAATTTGCGAGTTTATTTTGCTCATTGAAGAGTCAAGCTCAGCTGATATTTTTTCATCCAGTGAAGAAAGTAACGTTTGTGTATCAACATTATTTTTTAAAGACTCAGAAGCGTCTATTTTGTTTGTTTTTTGTAGTTTTTGATTAGCAGGGTTAATTGCCTTTATGCTTTCACCAATCATGCATTTCTCAAAATTATTTTGAACGGTGTCTTGTTTAGTGTCAGCTGCAATAACTGAAGTAGTATTAAAAGCAGTTGCTAGTAGTAAAGCCGGTAGTACTTTTTTCATTGTGCTGTTCATAATTAAACCTTTTATATTTTTAAATGCAGCCAATTTAGAATCACAAATGATTTTTTACTAAGCTGCTTGTTGATGACGGTTTAAAGAATATCGCTGAATTTATTAAGAGTCGCTTATCTAGTTATGAGCAATTAATAGATAAGGTTTTAAAGATAAATAATTGTGTTAATTTAGTATGTTAGCTTTAAACCTTATAATGCTAATATAAGGTTTAAAATGCTTTTTCTATAAAATAAAGTGTAGATGTGATACGGTTTATAAAAATAAAAATAAAAATACGTAAAGACTATGAATTATCAAATCGGACCTTGGCAATTTATTAGTAATCGCTGTGTGATTACTTCAAACCATTTAGAAAGGGAATTAGATCCACTTTTAGTAAAGTTATTACTCCACTTTATAGATAAGCCTCAACAAATCGTTTCCCGCCAAGAGCTTATTGAGAGTGTGTGGCAACAGAGCTTTGTTGATGATAATGCGATTAACCGTGCAATCTCAGAGTTAAGAAAGCAGCTTGCCCACCCAATTGAAAAAGCACCGCTTTTAAAAACGCATTACCGTAAAGGGTATAGCCTAACAGTAATACCTGAACGTTTAACGCAAGCAAATGTTTCTAAAGAGTCTACAAATATTTTTCCTGACTCAACGGGTATTTCTGCCAAAAATGAAGAAGTAGCTACTGCAACTATTTCGCAACCGGTTCAAAGAAAGAATAGTAAAAAGTTTTTGATTTATTCTTTATTCGTCATTATTTGCCTGTGCTTTTTAATATGGTTTGGGTTGTTTTTTATTAATGCACCTTCTAGTGAAAAGATTAAACAGATCACGGTTAATAAGGTAGCAAGCACTTGGAATATAGGCAGTGAGGTTCACCCTGAGATGTCTTCAGATAAACAGTATTTAGCTTATACAAATGTTGAACCTGAAAATGACGTAATGCATGCATTTGTAAAGCGACTATCTGATCAAAGGGAAGTTGAAATTACCTATCCTGGCTTTCAAGTATCTATTTTATCGTGGCAGTTAAATCAGCGCTCTGTGTTGTTACAAGCGACCAACTTAAAGCAGCAAAAGTGTGAAATGGTACTCGTCGATTTAAGCCAATTTCCTGTTATAGGAGAGGCTACCTTAATTAAAAAGTGTGACCTTAGATACACAGGTTATGCGCAAGTAGACGAAAGTGGTGAGCATATTTATTACACCGAATATAAAAATGAGCATGAAGGCTCAGGTTTATATAAATATGATTTAGAACTTAAAAAAGAATTCATAGTGATCCCACCACCAGGCGTCATGTATGGCGTAATCATGCCTCGTTTATCTCATTCTGGTAGTAAAATAGCATATGTACTTAGTCAAAAGGGTAAGCCTTTTTCTGTATTTAGTTACAACTTTGAAACCCATGAAACTAAGCGGTTATTTAAAGCAAAGAAAAGCGTAATTAGCTTCGCGTTTGACTGGCTTGCAGACGATAAAGGCGTGATTGTTTTTGAAGGCTCTGAGCTTTCAACCATAGTGTTTGATAAAAATAATATTATTAAGCGCACACTAACGGTTACCCCAGCAATTTCACCTTATTATATTGCAGTTCAATCTGCTAATAGCCTTTTTTACTCAGCAAATAAAACACAAGCATTTTCGTTAATTAAAGCGACTAATCTTTTTAGCGATGCTCCTGAGTATGAAGCACTCTACAAAAGTGATGAAGACGACTACATCATTGCAGAAGTAATTAATGAGAAAGGACCAGCGCATATTTTTGTATCCGAGCGCTCTGGCAGCAGTCAGTTGTGGTTATCTCAAAACGGACTTACAAAGCAGCTTAGTAACTTTACTTATGAGGGGAAATCTAACTTTGCTATTGGTGGACTAAGGGTATCGAGTAAGCAAGATCGGGTTTTATTAAGAGTTAATAGTGATATTGCATTTTTTGACGTTATGTCGAACAAGCTCTATACCATAGCTGAGTTTAAAGGGCGAAAGATACTAAACTATGTATGGTCTAAAGATAATGAAAGTATAATTTATTTAGAGCGAAGCGGTTCAGAAAATCTATTTGGTCAGTTTAATTTATTAACGCGAGACACAACTATATTAGAGGATATTAAAGCCAATAAATTAATTTCAGGTGCTGACGGCACTAACTATGCAATTACTAATAATCAGTTAATTAAATTATCAAATAAACAGAATTGGGAATTGCCTAAAGACGCGCGACAAGCACAAATTTTTGCCATTAATGGAAATTACCTTTACTACTCTGATGCAATTTCAAGAGTTGCTCGGCTTAATTTAGAAGATAAAACAGTACAAGATGTACATGTAGATTTTAAACCTATCGCATTTTTTATTAGTGATAACAATCAGATTTTCTTTACAGCATCAAAATATAAAGACATGCAAATAATACAGATAAGTTGGAACGACTAGGGCCTGTTTATCTTTCGAGGTTAAATTTGCAGCGGTGTGTTGTTTTTCTTTAATAGCATTTTCGATTTTGTCTAAATGAGAATTTTTTAACACAGGTAGCGACACGTTTAGCCCCGCAAAATGATTAAGTATTATTGCGGGTTGGTATTATGTTGATAAATGAAAAGTTAGAGCAAAAAAATAGCGAGAAGTGAGTCTTCTCGCCATTTTAAATTAAGTGTAATCTCGACGGTTAAATAACTTTAATGCCGATTGATTTGTCACAACTTAACCTCTATTTATTTAATAGAGGTTTTAAGTAATGCCCTGTATGTGAACGCTCACATTCGGCTACTTCTTCTGGTGTGCCTGCAATGAGTATTTCACCACCGCCAGCACCGCCTTCAGGTCCTAAATCGATAACCCAGTCTGCTGTTTTAATAACATCGAGGTTGTGCTCAATAACAACAATTGTATTGCCGTGATCGCGCAGACGATGAAGTACAACAAGCAGCTGTTCAATATCAGCAAAGTGTAAGCCTGTTGTTGGTTCATCTAATATGTAGAGCGTTTTACCTGTATCACGCTTTGATAGCTCGCGCGCTAATTTTACACGTTGCGCCTCACCACCTGAAAGAGTAGTAGCGGCTTGTCCTAAACGAACATACGATAAACCGACGTCCATCAGCGTTTTAAGTTTACGGGCAATAGCCGGTATTTTATCAAAGTAATCATGAGCGTCTTCAACAGTCATCTCAAGCACTTGGTGTATGTTTTTACCTTTGTATTGTACTTCGAGTGTTTCGCGGTTATAGCGTTTGCTCTTACATACATCACACGGTACATACACATCAGGCAAAAAGTGCATTTCAACTTTAATTAAGCCGTCACCTTGGCACGCTTCACAGCGTCCGCCTTTAACGTTAAAGCTAAAGCGACCTACTTTGTAGCCACGTGAGCGCGCTTCTTGCGTACCTGCAAATAACTCACGAATACCGGTAAATATACCTGTGTAGGTTGCCGGATTTGAACGCGGAGTACGACCAATTGGGCTTTGATCAATATCGATCACTTTATCAAAATGCTCTAAACCGCTAATTGATTTATACGGTGCCGCTTCGGCAGTGGTTGCGCCATTTAACTCTGTATGAGCAAGTTTAAATAAAGTGTCGTTTATTAGCGTTGATTTACCTGAGCCCGATACACCTGTCACACAGGTCATTAAACCAAATGGGATTTTTAAATCCACATTTTTAAGGTTATTACCCGTAGCACCAAATAGCTCTAGCCACTTGTCGTTCGTTGGATGACGTTCTTTTGGTATTTCTATTCTACGTACGCCAGATAAAAATTGGCCCGTAACAGACTCTTTGCTTGCTAAAATATCGTCGCGTGTACCTTGAGCAATAATATGCCCACCATGAACGCCCGCGCCTGGGCCAATATCAATAATATGGTCAGCGGCACGAATAGCATCTTCATCGTGCTCTACTACAATAACGGTGTTACCTAAGTCGCGTAAATGGACCAGTGTTTGTAGTAAGCGGTCGTTATCGCGTTGATGTAATCCAATAGATGGCTCATCTAGTACGTACATTACACCTACAAGACCGGCACCAATTTGACTCGCTAAGCGGATACGCTGAGCCTCACCACCTGATAGTGTATCGGCACTGCGCTCAAGTGATAAGTAATTTAGGCCAACGTTAATTAAAAACGATAAGCGGTCGCGAATTTCTTTTAATATTTTTTCAGCTATTTGGCCTTTTTGTCCGGTTAGCGTTAACCCTTCAAAAAATTCCATAGCTTCACCAATACTCATGCACGTGATTGCAGGTAAGTTGGTTTGCCCAATAAATACATTTCGAGATTCTTCGCGTAAACGCGAGCNGAGCCATTACAGCTAGGACATGCTTGGCTTGTTTGGTATTTAGCAAGTTCTTCGCGTACAGAGTTTGACTCGGTCTCGCGGTAGCGGCGATTCATGTTATTTAAAACGCCTTCAAACTCATGGTTACGCGTAATTAAATCGCCACGGTCGTTACGGTAATTAAACGCAATTTTAGTGCTACCAGAGCCATCTAAAATAATTTTTTTCGAGTCGCTGTCTAAATCTTGATAAGGCACGTCTAAATCAAAATTGTAATGATCCGCAACTGCTTGTAGCATTTGATAGTAATAAAAGCTGCGTTTATCCCAGCCTTTAATTGCCCCGCCAGCAAGGCTTAACTCGGGGTTATGCACTACACGATTAGGATCAAAATATTGACGTACCCCTAAACCATCACAGGTTTGGCACGCACCAGCAGGGTTATTAAACGAAAACAAACGCGGTTCTAGTTCAGTCATTGCATAGCCACAAGTAGGGCAGGCAAAATTTGCTGAAAATAGAATTTCTTCATCGCTGCTATCATCCATGTATGCTACATGTGCAACGCCATTAGACATTTCAAGTGCGGTTTCGAACGATTCTGCTAGGCGTTGTTGTAAGCCATCTTTTACTTTAAATCTATCTACAACTACTTCTATAGTATGTTTTTTATGAAGCTCAAGTGTTGGTGGATCAGACAAGTCACATACTTCACCATCTATACGGGCGCGAATATAACCTTGGCTCGATAGCTGTTCTAATAACTTAACATGCTCACCTTTACGCTCTTTTACTATAGGCGCAAGCAGCATTAATTTACTGCCCTCAGGCAGTGCCAAAACAGTATCTACCATTTGGCTCACTGTTTGCGCAGCAAGTGGTAAATCATGTGTAGGACATCGTGGCTCGCCAACGCGGGCAAACATAAGTCGTAAATAATCGTAAATTTCGGTAATAGTACCCACCGTAGAGCGTGGGTTGTGAGACGTTGATTTTTGCTCAATAGAAATTGCAGGAGAGAGGCCTTCGATGTGATCTACATCAGGCTTTTCCATAAGCGATAAAAATTGTCTTGCATACGCAGAGAGTGATTCAACATACCGGCGTTGTCCTTCTGCATAAAGTGTATCAAATGCAAGTGATGACTTCCCCGAACCAGATAGACCAGTAATAACTATTAATTTATCACGTGGGATGGTTAGGCTGATGTCTTTTAAATTATGCGTACGGGCGCCTCGGACTTCAATGTTTTCCATGCTATCTCGTTTATTACCAAAATTATTTACTCAGTATCGCATAATACGAAGCAATATTAATCCTTGATCAATGAAAAATCCTTACTTATAGGCGATTAATTATTGCCAAGCTTATGGTAGAATCCCAACCTCAATTTTTCATAGAGTAAGATCACGCAGATAATGACCGCATCTTCACTTAATTCACGAGAAAAACGCGCCGCAGTATCGCTGGCGAGTGTGTTTGCATTTAGAATGCTCGGCTTGTTTATGCTGATGCCTGTATTGGCTATTTATGGACAATCGCTTGAAGGTTTTTCGCCTATTTGGATTGGTTTTGCCATTGGTGCGTATGGTTTAACGCAAGCCGTATTGCAAATACCTATGGGTCGCTTATCCGATAAAATTGGTCGTAAAAAGGTTATTGTTGGTGGCTTAGTCGTATTTGCTATTGGCTCTGTAGTTGCTGCATTAGCTGACTCTATTCAAATGGTTACCGTAGGCCGCGCTCTACAAGGTATGGGCGCAATAGCCAGTGCGCTACTTGCGTTTGCCTCAGATTTAAGCCGCGATGAGCAGCGACCAAAAGTAATGGCCGTTATTGGTATGAGCATAGGAATGAGCTTTGCCTTTGCTATGTTACTTGGGCCAATTGTCGCAGCTTCGTGGGGTATTGCGGGTGTATTTTGGTTGACTGCTATTTTAGCTGTTTTTGGTATATTTATAGTGACCATGCTAGTGCCAAATGCGGTAAATAAAGCACCCAAAGGTGATACATTAGCAAGCTTTAGTGATATTAAAAAACTAATTAAGCACCCTCAGTTAGCACGATTAAATGCAGGTGTATTGCTATTACATTTAACACTGACCACTATATTTGTCGTACTGCCGAGTCAGTTAATTAAAGATGGCTTGGTTGCAGACCATCACTGGTATTTATATATTCCAGTGCTATTTTTAGCATTCTTATTAATGGTACCAATAATGATTGTGGCCATTAAAAAAGAGAAAGAAAAACAAGCATTTATTGGCTCAGTAGCCTTGTTAACTATTAGTATGTTAGCAATGTCGGTATGGGTTAATAGTGTAGTAGGCATTGCTGTGTGTATGCTGCTTTATTTTGTGGCGTTTAACTTTTTAGAGGCCACTATGCCTGCGCTTGTATCGCGAATAGCACCTGCAAGCCAAAAAGGTTCAGCAATGGGTGGCTACTCATCTAGTCAGTTTTTAGGCGCCTTTTTAGGCGGTATGTTAGGTGGTTATGTAGCACAAACGACAACGACGCAAGCTGTGTTTGCGGCAGCGGCACTTGTTGGGTTAATATGGCTTATTATTGCGTGGAAAATGCAAGTCCCACCCAAAAGTAAAGTTATTAGTTTAATGACCAAATTAGATTCTGAAGAGCATGCTCAAACACTTGCTTCTCAGTTAGTTGCTTTACCTGGCGTAATAGAAGCAACTGTGGTTCGCGATGAAAGTCGCAGCTATTTAAAGATTAATGATAAAGAATTTGACCTAGACCAAGCGCGTAAAGTCGCTGGTTTAATCTAACATTTATAGGAGATGGTTCCATGGCACGCGGTGTGAACAAAGTAATTTTGGTTGGTAATTTAGGGCAAGATCCTGAAGTTCGTTATATGCCTAACGGTAACGGTGTAGCAAATATTACCTTAGCAACTTCGGATAGCTATAAAGATAAAAACACTGGCCAAATGGTTGATAAAACTGAGTGGCATCGTGTTGTATTCTTTGGCAAATTAGCTGAAATTGTTGGTGAATATTGTCGTAAAGGTTCACAAATTTATGTTGAAGGTAAACTTCAAACACGTAAGTGGACCGATCAACAAGGCCAAGAAAAATACACAACTGAAATTGTAGTTGACGGATTTACAGGTCAAATGCAAATGCTTGGCGCACGCGGTGGCGATCAGCAAAGCGGTGGTTATCAAGGTAATCAAGGCGGCCAACAAGGTGGTGGTTACCAAGGTAATCAGCCGCAAGGTGGTCAACAAAGTGGTGGTTACGGTCAAAATAACCAAGGTCAAGGCGCACAGCAAGGTGGCTATAATCCACAGCAACAAGCCGCACCAGCAGCACAACCAAAACCGGCTCCAGCACCACAGCAGCAAAGTAATCAATATCAGCCGCAAGGTGGTTATGCACCACAGCAAAAAAGTGCCCCACAACAGCAAGGTGGCTTCGCTCCTAAACCGCAAAACGCCCCGCAAGGTGGTGCATCAAACCCAATGGAACCGACCATTGATTTTGACGATGATATCCCGTTCTAGTTTTCCAACTTTTACAGTGTAAAGATTTATTACAGAAAAGCCCCGTTTATACGGGGCTTTTTTATACGGGTTGTTCAGTGAGGACACCCAAGAACTATCAATGAATATCGTCATTAAGCAATAAAATGAAATAGTATTAGTAAGCATGTTAAATTATGGTGAAGTTTACATTAACTTTAATTGATATATATATCGTTAACACTTACCATTAAAAGACTTTTACCTTGATTGCACAATGAGAAACATGAAAACTAATATCTTATTTTTATTTCTTGTTTTTCTATTTTTGAGTCCAATTTCAAACGCTCAATCTTCTTCAAATGTTACTCATGTTTTATTTATAAATTCAACAAACCAAGATATGCCTTGGCACAAAAGTGTTGATTCTGGACTGCGTAAAAAACTTATAGAACGTTCTTTTAGTTATGAGCTCTTCGTTGAAAATATGGATGTAAACCGCTTTGATGAAGCAAATCAAAAACAGTTAATGAAGGACTACCTTAAGCAAAAATATAAAAATAAGCACATAGATATCATTGTTACTCAGTCGCCTTCTGCAGCTGTACTTTTATCGCAATTAGATGATTTTTTTATAAATGCTCCAAGAATATATTTAGAACCAGGCGCTCAATTTAGTTTACCTGAAAGCACCAATGGAGCAGTGATCCAAGCTAAATTAGACTACGCGCAAGCAACAGCAAGCGCTGTTAATTTAATGAAGCCTAAAAAATTAATCGTTATATTAGATACAAAAAATGATATTGGGATGAGCTTTTATCGAGGGCTATTTTCGGTTATTAACCGTGACTTTTCGTATTTAGACGTAGAAAAGTGGTTTGATCTTTCAATGCCAGAGCTACTCACTAGAATAAAAAATGCGCCAGATGATTCAATTATATTGTTTACACCCATTTTCAGGTATTACGATAATAAATCTCTTAGCCCTTATCAGCTAGTAGAGCGATTAGCTGAAGCAAGTTCAGCGCCCGTTTTTAGTTATTGGGAGGTACTATTAGGTTCAGGTGTTGTTGGTGGGTATGTGTTGTCGGGTGAAAAAATAGGCGCACGTATTGCCGATTCGATAATTTTATACAATGAAAATAAAAGCCTAAGTGCAATCAGTGGTGAAGAACTAAGTGTTTATGCTTACGATTGGCGTCAATTAAACAAGTTCGATATAGCTTCACAAAGCTTGCCAGAAAAGTCGATTATATCTTATTACGAGCCAACCTATTTTGAGCAAAATAAAACATTGATTTACAGCGCTACTGCGATTATCTGTATTCTTAGCAGCTTTTTAGTTTTCGTATTGTTTTTAAATCAACGCCGCATCCAACTTTTAAAAGAGCTTGATGAAGAAAAGCAAAGATTAGAGTCTCGCGTTGATCAGCGTACTGAAGAACTGTTGCAAGCCAAAGACGAGGCCGAAAAGCTGACATCCGCTAAGTCTGAATTTTTAGCAAATATGAGTCATGAAATTAGAACGCCTATGAGTGGGATTATTGGCTTAACCAACATTTTGCTCGAAAAAGGTTTGCCTGGGGAATATGAACATTATTTAAATAAAATTAAATATTCTTCAGATCAACTCCTTGTAGTTATTAACGATATTTTAGATTTTTCAAAAATTGAGTCTGGAAACATTAACCTTGAAGAATTTCCTTTCTCTGTAAATTCGGTTGTTGACTACATCAAAGCAACTTTTGATGAGCTAGCTCAAAGCAAAGGGATCACATTTGATATTGTCATTGGTGAAGAGGTCAAGCTCAATTTAATTGGTGATGTAGTTCGAATAAACCAAGTACTGCTAAATTTATGCTCTAACGCAATTAAATTTACTACACAGGGCTTTGTATCGGTATTAATAGAATCAAAAAGATCATTAGCCGATCCTAAGAGTGTTTGTTTGTATTTTATTGTTAAAGATTCAGGTATTGGCATTGCCGAGCAAAGCCTTGCCGATTTATTTGAATCTTTTACTCAAGCTGACAGCTCTACAACCAGGAAGTTTGGCGGCACAGGTTTAGGCTTAACTATAAGTAAGCGTTTATGCCAATCGATGGGGGGAGATATAACGGTAAAAAGCACTCAAGGTGTAGGTAGTGAATTTATAGCTTCAATTAAGGTGAAACTGAATAACCAAGCGTTAATTGATGATACTCCTAACCTAACTTTTACTGATGCGTTTGAAGTACTAATTATAGATGATAATGAAGATGATCTTAAGGTAATTGAAAATCAGCTAACGGCTATGGGGTTAGCATGTATGGCCTGTCAATCTGCTAAACAAGCTATTGATATTATTGAACACAATAAAGAGAAATTTAAAGTTATTATTGTCGACTGGGCAATGCCATCAATGAGTAGCGAAACTTTTTTAATACGCATTTTTAATATTAACCCTCAACTTTATGCCAACACTATTGTGCTTATAATGAGTGACGAAAGTTTACTAAATAATGGAGCCAAAAAAGTAAGTATAAAAACTATTTTGCAGAAACCTGTATACACGAGTGTTTTGTATGAGGCGATTGAAAGTAAAGTAGTAGGCTCTCTGAATGAAGTGCCTGTGGTAAATGCAGTAAGTGAAAAGCCGCTAGCAGGTATCAAAATATTAGTTGTGGAAGATAACTCGATCAATAAACTAATAGTTACAAACATACTAGAAAATGCGGATGCTCAAATTTATTTGGTCGACAATGGACTAGAATGTATTCAAGCCGTGAAATCCCAATCGTACGATATTATTTTGATGGATATTCATATGCCTATTATGGATGGGGTTGAGGCAAGTAAAATTATTCGTAACGATAGTGATAAAGCAATCGCAAATATTCCAATAATTGCTTTAACAGCTAATGTTATGAAAGATGATATTACACGATACTTATCCATTGGCATGAACGCCCATGTTGCAAAGCCTATTAAAGCTAAAAATTTACGTGAAACTATAATCCGCTGTTTAAATAACTGAGCCGTTAAAGTGATTTAATAATTATCCATATTAAGTACCTATCGTAATATCGTCCGTTGGCTTGAGCTTATTTTGGATAACTTAAAAAGACAATTCATAAAATAGAATTTTCCTCACCGGTTGCTATATGAGATCTCATACATCCTTTTCCCATATGTTTATTTCAGCAAAGGTTGAATTATCAATGTCAGAAGTTAGTGAGTTGGGCACTATAAACAAAGCACACAGCTTCGCTGCGCATAGTACAAAAAAACTCGCTTAAGCTTGAGGATTCAATTTAATCTATTTATAAAATAAAGGGCATAGTTGTTTGTTTGTTTGTTTGTTTGTTTGTGTAAGTTCTCGTTTATCTGAGTGTTTTTTGTTTAGCACTATTAATAAACGTTTAAACTTAGTTTATAGCCTTGTACTTCTATAGATATTGAACAACACTTTAGTTAATAATTTAACGAGTGGCAGGCTATGCAAAAGAGTAAAATCTGGCTTTTCAAGTACTTCAAAGGTATCTCTTTTGTCTTATTTTTAATGATACTTATTAGTTTTAATTTTATTTTAAATGATGCATTACATCAAAAAGTTCATGCTTCTGGGCAGCAGTTCGTTAAACACGTTTACGAGCTGAATTTATCTCCTTCTATAAACAATGAAGTGTTGGCTGCATTGGCTAAAAGTGAAGGTTTTATGTTGGAAGTGCCAAAGCCTGCAGAGCATTTTAAGCATTTAGTGAATATAGAGCGCGAAGTTTTTTCTTACAAAACATTAAATTTGAGCCTCTATCACTATCCTGCTTGGGTAACACAAAGTTACTTATTTATATTGCTAAACTTGATCATATTAGGCGCCGCTGGCTGGTCTTATCGCTGGTGGGGGTTATTGAATGTAAGTCGTAAAATTACGCCCAAAAATACAATGATACAACCTACTAAAATTATTAAACAAAAACAAAATAAAATACGATTAATTAAACAAGTAAAAAAATGCGAATTAAGTTCTTTGTATGGGGTTAATAGATCATCACATAGCTTATTTTTACTCATTGAATGTGACTTTGATAAGAAAACCGATAAAGAAGCTATTTTTAAAGTGTTAATCACTAGAAAATTGACTGGATTTAAAGATGTGTCGGTAAAAATACTAAATTCCAATTACTTAGCCATCACCTTGCCACATATATCGACTCCCGAGTTAGACAGCTACGTTGAAAAGCTTCATCAGAGCGTGTTTTTACTATGCCAAAATTATCAAAAAAGTATGACTCATAAAAACATTAAAATAGGTGCGTGCGACTATCGAGTAGGCGCAGATAAAATTGCGGTTTATCAGTTAGCAAAATCAGCACTTATGCTATCGCAAAGCAGCTCAGTACAGCACTATCACCGCTTAGCGTTAAATTATTACCAAGAAAAACCACTCTCGAGTAAACAGGTTATCGAAAATATTAAAAAGAATAAGTTTATATTATTTTTCCAACCTTTATTTGAGCTCTCTAGTGGGGAGATTTTAGAACATGAAGCGCTTATTAGGGTTAGGCATAGCCAACTTGGATTACTAGCTGCTCGTTATTTTATTAATCAGGTTTATAGTAATAAAGACGCTTTAATATTAGATAAAGCCGTAATAACACAAGTTAAAAAGCTAATGCTGAGTGAATCTTCGGCTCAAACAGTTAGTGTAAATCTACACACTAAAAATTGGTTTAACGATGTATTTTGGGAGTGGCTACCTAGTCAAATAGCTGAACTTAAATTAAGTGCTAAATTACAATTTGAAATAAGTGAGACAGAATTTTTCACTCATAGAAAATCGATAACTAATGCACTAAATATAATTAAAAAAAGCCGTTCACAAGTTGTGATTGATAATGTAAAAAGTAGTGAGAAAGTAGCTGTATTAGCTGATTATAACCAAGTTTGCGGACTTAAATTATCATACGATCTAATTCATTTGTTAAATGAAAAAACTCAAAATCAAAGGCAGATAAAAAAGATAGTCGAAGCCGCAAACCTTTTAAATTTACCTGTATATGCCGTTGGCGTAGAGACTCAAAAAGAGTTGTTTACGCTTGCCAAGTTGGGAGTGGTTGGAGCTCAAGGGTTTTACTTTTCAGAGCCACTTCAAGAGTTTACGCAAGCGGTATTTCATTAAATTAAGCCTCTATATTTAAGACCATTTAGCCCCTGAAGTCCGCCGGTATGGACCGCAATAATCTTACTCCCAGATGGGAAATAATCTTGCTCAATAAGTTGCCACAATGCATACATCATTTTTCCGCTATAAATAGGCTCAAGCGGTAGGTTGTGTGTGCGGCCTATATCTTGGCAGAACTGCCATAACTCAGGTGAAAATTTTCCATAACCACCACCATGAAACTCTGTGAGTAACTGCCAGTTAGTTTGATTATTAGCTTTAGCGCTCAGCTTTTTTATTTCTTCATTTAAATAATCAGCTTGTTTTAATACCGCTATACCAATAATTTGTGTAGTTGAAACACTGCCTTCTATTAATCCAGCAAGCGTGCCACCGCTACCTGTAGGACAAGCTAAGTAGTTATGTTCGGGTAAGCTTTGTACTAACTCTTTACATCCTAATAAGGCGTGCTCGTTTGTACCACCTTCAGGAATGATATAAGCATTTGGAAAGCGCTCTTGCAAAGCATTAAGGTAATCGGTGTCTTGGCGTTTTCGATACTCTATACGATTAACAACATGTAGGTTCATACCACAATGTTTTGCAAATTGGATTGTTGGGTTGTTGTTATCCAGTTCTGGTCCGCGAATAATCGCGTGAGTTTTTATATTAAATTCTTTTCCTGCGGCTGCGCAGGCGTGAATATGGTTTGAAAACGCACCACCAAAAGTCAGAAGCTCTGTTTTATTTATCTTTTGCATATACGCTAAATTGTATTTTAATTTACGCCATTTATTGCCACTTATTAGCGGATGGAGTAAATCATCACGTTTTATACCTAAACAAATATTTCTCTTTTTTAGAAACGAGCTATCTAATTGTTGAATATAGTTATTTTCATCTATTTTGAATGTTTCATGCATTTTATTGGTTTTCAATTTGGCAAAGTAGTTAAAATGTACGACACTTATTTCATACTCAATTAACAATAGTAGCTATATGAAAGAAAAGCTGTTTTCATGGTTAAATCGTAGTTTAGATCCAAATACAGCTATTGGTGTTGCAACTTACGCAGATACTGTTAACGCGGTATGTTTAAAAAAACAACGCGACCAATGGATGGTTCACAGTTCTCACAGTGTAAATGTGTCTGAGCAAACCGATTATACCGCTGCAATTGTTGCTTGTACAAATGAGGTGTCTACTGATATTTGTGCGGTTAATTTAGTCATACCGCACTACTTTTATCAAATAGTGCAAATGGATAAACCAAACCTTAGTGATGAAGAAATCATTCAGTCGCTGCCTTGGACTACAAAAGATTTAGTTGATATAGCCTCTGAAAACATTGTAGCTGACTTTATCGATTATCCAATAACGTTACCAATGCAAAGCAGCAAAATGAATGTATTTATTACCAATAAGCTGCAGCTACTTCCGTTTATAGACAGTTTTGAACAAACTAAACCAGTTTTGCGTGCAATGACCTCTGAAGAAATGGTTTTAGTAACTTTATTTGGCTCATACAAAGAGGCGCATATGCTGATTGTGCAGCATGCTAATCATGAACCTCGAATCTTAATTATTCGTGATGGACAATTAGTATTAGCTAGGCGATTAAATGGTTTTTTAGGCATTTCAGATAAGGATCAAAACCAAGAACTAGTAGAGGCGTTAGGGTTAGAAATTCAGCGTTCGATGGACTTTTTTGAAAGCCAGCTCAAGCAACCGCCAATTCGCAGCATACAGCTACAGTGCGATGATTTATCTTCATTAACTCTTAGAGCCGGTCTTGCAGAGTTTTTACAAGTAAAAGTTGTAGATTTTGCGCCTAACTTAGAATTAGCGCAGCAATTAGAGCCAAACTTTTATTATGCGCTCGGAGCAGCCTATCAATTAACAGATCCGGAGTCTGTGCTATGAAAACCCGGATTAATTTTTATCAAAAAACCTTACGAGTACGCCGAGACCCAGTCCCTTTATCGGGAATGATTACACTGTGGTTAGGTGCGCTATTAATTATTGTAATCACGTGGGCTTTTTATAGTTATAAAACTTATTCAAGTGAGCTTGATTTAGAACAAAAAAAGGAATATCTCAAACAAGGAAAAGCTCAGTTAGAAGTTGTAAAACAGCAGCTAGCAGAGAAGCAAAATAAAACAATTTTTATTAATGAGCTAAAAACACTTCAGCAAGAGGTTTTGCATAAGCAGCAAATATTTAGTTATTTAGAGCAAAGCTCAGATCAATCCGCAACCGACTATGCGCAGGTTATGCAAGATTTAGCCAAGTATCACGAGCCTAATATCTGGCTTACCCATATTAAATTTGTAGGGCAAAGTGTCACGTTTCAAGGGCAAGTATCGCAGTCAAAATTTTTACCTATGTGGTTTAATAATTTAAAGCAGTCACCTTTTTTTATTGATAAAGAATTTTCAGTTTTAGAACTGTCAACAAAAGATGGTCTGAGTGAATTTAATGTGGCGACCGACCTTGCTGATAAAGGCGCTAAACCATGAACAACAAGAAAGACAAAGGTTGGCCTATTTGGGCAAAGTATCGAGCTCAATTTGCATCGCTGCAAAAGCGTGAGAAGTATTCCACTGTATTTGTAGGCTTATTCATGGTGATTTACCTCGGCCTGTGGTTTGTTATTTTTCCACAGCAAGATGAAGTTGCTCATATTCGCTCTGAACAAAATGCAGCATTGCAGGAGTTACAGCAGATAAATGCGCAACTCTCCATGTTAAATCAAGCATTAAACTACGACTACACTAAGGTTTTACGCAGTCAAATTGCACAAACCAGAGATGAGTTAGCAGAAATAAATAATCAACTTAATAGTTTTAGCCAAGGCTTTGTAGCGGCTAAAAATGTACCTGCCGTTTTAAAAGATTTGCTCGTAGATAGTAGCGACGTAAAAGTGAGTAGCTTTAATGTCAAACCAGCACAAGCTATCGATGTAGAAAAACTAGGTGAACATGATACGCAAACATTATTTTTTGAGCATCAGATGGTCGTTACTTTAGAAGGTAGCTACTTTAGCTTACAAAAATATTTAGCCGCATTAAAAAATAATCAAGATAAGTTATTAATACAGGAGTTTAGTTATCAGGTACTAGAGTACCCTCAAGCTGAATTAACTTTACAAATTGCTACAGTGAGCGCTAATGAAAAATTTATCGCATTATAATTTATGTTTTTTATTACTTTTGTTCACTTTCGCACCCAGTGCATTAGCGCAATTACGCGATCCTACTCAACCAAATATGTATGTAAATAACAACAAGAGTGTAACTCAAAACACAGAACTTAAATTGCAATCTATTATTAAAAACAGTACAGCATTTAAGGCTATTATTTCTGGCCATATTTATCGAGTGGGTGATGCTGTAGACGATTTTCGGGTGCTAAGCATAAACTCAAAACAGGTTGTGCTAGCAAATGACGATAAACAAATAAAATTAGAATTATATGACTATGAAATTAAAAAATAATTTATCTTACCCGTGGCTTGTTCTTCTATTGTTACCTACATTTTTAACGGCTTGCCATAGCTTTAAGCCTGGTAAAGAAGTTAAAACTCATATAGAACAAGAGCTGGCTGAAAAACCAGTAGAAGCTAAAGCGATTGCGCCTTTACAGATGCCGAGTGAGCTTACCCAAAGCCTACTATCATCAATAAATAATGAGCAAACTATAAGTGATGAGTTATCTATAAAGCGTTTTGATGTAGCCGCTAATGACGTTGAAATAGGTACTTTTTTTGCAGGCTTAACAGACGATACGCCTTTTAGTGTTGCTGTGCATCCTGAGGTAAATGGCACAATTAGTTTAAATCTTAAAAGCGTTACGTTTAACGAAGTCATTGCTGTTATTAAGCGTATGTATCCTTTAGATATTGTTAATGAAGGACGAATTGTACAAGTACTGCCAGCCAAAATGCGCACAGAAACAATACCTGTAAATTATTTAATGATGCAGCGCCATGGTCAGTCTACAGTGAGTGTGGTTGCTGGTGGGGTTAGCCAATTTGCACAAAGTGGCAGTAGTTCGAATGGTTCAAATTCAGGTAGTAGTAACCAGCAAAATAATGAGTTTGGCGGCGATAATCAAAGCTTAGATTTAAACGGTTCTCGAATCCAAACAATTAATAAAAATGACTTTTGGAAAGAATTAGAAGTCGCCCTTAAGTCTTTAATTGGCGCAAGCGATGGGCGCTATGTTGTTGCAAGCCCACAAGCTAGTTTGGTAACCGTAAATGCATTACCAAGCGAAATTAGTCAGCTAAAAGAGTTTTTGCGTCAAAGCCAAGAAAACCTGCAACGCCAAGTTATTCTAGAAGCAAAAATAATAGAAGTAACTTTAAAAGATGAGTACCAACAGGGAGTTAACTGGGAGCGTATAGCGAGTGGTTTAGAAGGCGGTATTTCGTTTGCTACAACAGCGGGTTCTACTATTAGTAATAGTATTTCAGCCGCAATTGGTGGAGCGTCATCGCTAACCATTCAAAAAGGAGACTTTAACGGGGTTATTAATTTGCTTGAAACGCAAGGTGATGTGCAAATGCTATCTAACCCTCGAGTTACCGCTACAAACAATCAAAAAGCAGTTATAAAAGTAGGGCAAGACGAATATTTTGTTACTAATGTATCAAGTACGACGGTAACGGGTACTGCTACAACGACCTCGCCTGAAATTGATTTAACGCCGTTCTTTTCTGGTATTGCCCTAGATGTAACGCCGCAAATTGACAAGTACGGCTCAGTTATTTTGCATGTTCACCCTTCAGTAACTGAAACAGAAGAGCAGCTAAAAGTAATTACATTAGACGATCAACGTTTTGAGTTGCCTCTAGCACAAAGTAACATTCGAGAATCAGATACTGTTATTCGCGCTCAAAGTGGCGAAATAGTGGTTATTGGTGGTTTGATGCAAACATCAACACAGGATGAAGAATCAAAAACCCCCGTGTTGGGGGATATCCCACTATTTGGCAATTTATTTAAAAGTATTCGTAAACGCCAAGAGAAAAAAGAACTGATTATTTTAATCAAACCAACGGTTGTTATGCCAGATACTTGGAAAAAACAACAAGGTGAAAGCCGTCAGCTTTTAAAAACATGGTATGAAAACTAACTATGTATTTAAGCTTTTTTAATTTAAGTGAAATGCCTTTCACGTTAACCCCTAACACAGAGTTTTTTTGTGCACTTGAACCGCACCATGAAGCGATGCAAGTGTTAACAACAGCTATTGAAATGGGTGAAGGGTTTATTAAAGTCACTGGTGAAGTTGGGACTGGTAAAACGCTACTTTGTAGAAAGCTATTAAACCAACTTGAGCCAGATTACATTGTGGCTTATTTACCTAACTCTTATTTAAGCCCAGAAGAGCTTAGATGGGCAATTGCAATTGAGCTGGGTATGGACGTAGATAAAGCATTAGATCAGCAAGCACTAGGGCAGCTTATAAATCATCACTTACTCGACTTACAAGAAGATAATGAGCGTGTAGTGCTTTTGATAGATGAGGCGCAATGCTTGAGTTGGGAGACTCTAGAGGCGCTGAGATTATTTACAAACTTAGAAACAGAAAGCGAAAAACTAATTCAAGTTGTGTTATTTGGACAACCTGAACTTGATGAAAAGCTGGCAAACAACAAAGTAAGGCAATTACGCCAACGTATCAGTTTTTCGTATAAATTACGGGCGATGACTGGCGCTGAGGTTGTTTATTATATTAATCACCGCTTACAAGTTGCAGGGTTTAATAGGCCTCCTTTATTTAATAATAGTATGGGGCTCAAAATTGCTAGAGCTAGCCGTGGAATTCCTAGGTTAGTTAATATTTTATGCCACAAAGCACTATTACAAGCTTACGGTGAAGGGTTAAATATAATAACAAATCGCCATATTCAACTTGCCATAAAAGATACCGAAGACTGCGCAAAGTATCGAACCGGACAATATTGGAGCTACAGTGCTTTAATGTTTAGTGTTTTAGCTATTGCTGCCATATGGGTATGGAGGCAGTTGTTATGAGCGTTATAAATAATATGCTTAAAAATATTGAGCAACGAGAAGCTAAACAAGTAAGTATTCAAGAAGGTATAAGTTTAAAGCCGATATATGATGTAAAAAATATTGCATTTAAAGCCGTAATTTTACTTATTATGCT
This sequence comes from Pseudoalteromonas sp. TAE56, assembly GCF_000497955.1. Taxonomy (NCBI): domain Bacteria; kingdom Pseudomonadati; phylum Pseudomonadota; class Gammaproteobacteria; order Alteromonadales; family Pseudoalteromonadaceae; genus Pseudoalteromonas; species Pseudoalteromonas sp. TAE56. The sequence continues at coordinate 49,241 of NZ_AUTN01000057.1, read as the reverse complement.
AAGTGTCATTTTTTTAGCATACCTATATTTACCGACCGCCGACAAAAAAGAGACTCAACGTGAGTCTGTGTTACCACAGCAAAAAATGGTCGCGGTTCTAAGCTCTAATTTATCTGATTATCAAGATGAAAAAAGCAATGTAGAACCTTTAGTTGAGCAAGATGTTGTGAAAACGGTTGTGCAAGTTGAGCAAATAAAACCAGAAGTGAATGATTTAGCTGAATCCAAGTTGAGTGAAGCAACATTACTGGTTTCTCAACCAACGGCTGAGCCAGTTGTAATTGCCGAGGTTAAACAAGGCCCTGCACTAGCTAAAGATAATGTACTGGTAACTAGCGAAGCTATTGTCAGCAAACCAAAAATTACTCCAATGATTAAAACTAAGTCTCAAAATACTATGACTAAAAGCGTGGCAGAAGCTAAGTCGCCACAGGCTTTATTGATTGAGCAATTAGCCGCAGCTAAACAAGCAATACAGTTTGGCTTATACAATGAAGCCATTAGTGATTTAAATATTATTTTAGCGCAATTGCCTTTGCACGTTGAAGCTCGAAATTTACTAGCTGCAACTTACTTTAAACAACAAGATATAAATTCTGCGCAACAGGTTTTGCAAGCAGGTATTCGCCAAAACCCTAACGTACTTGAATGGCGTGTAATGCTAAGCAAAATACTCATTATGCAACAGCAGTATGAAGGAGTATTACTGCTTTTAAGTGATGAATTTGAGGCTCAAGCGAATCTTGATTTTTGGGTGCTACAAGGTACTGCTGCGCAAAGTGCGAGTAAGCACCATAAAGCACTTGAAAGCTTTAAACATCTTACACAACTACAGCCTAGTCAAGCTAAGTGGTGGCTGGCACTTGCAACCTCAAAAGATGCATTAGGAGAGTACCTCGATGCTAAACAGCTTTACAAAGTGGCTCTAGATTTAGGTGGACTAAATACAGCTATGACGCAGCATGCATTACAGCGTTTAGTTGCGCTAAAGGAGGCCGTATGAGACCTAGTTTAAAAATGCGCTTAGGGGACTTACTTGTTCATGAGCACATGATCACCGAAGCGCAACTAAGCGAAGCGCTAAACGTTCAAGCTGCGACGGGTCGTAAATTAGGTTCGACGCTTATTACACTTGAGTTTATTAGTGAACCACAACTATTACGTTTTTTAGCGCAGCAATTACAAGTACCTTTTTTAGATATATCACAGCGAAAAATATCAGCTGATGTATCTAAGCTTTTATCTGAGGTTTATGCACGTCGCTACAGAGCATTAGTAATTGAAGACAATGGTGACTCTGTTTTAGTCGGGATGAGCGATCCTGCTGATCTAAGGGGGCTTGATCAACTTGCAACTATGCTTGCTCCTAAACGAATAGATTTAGCTGTTGTACAAGAAAGTCAAATAATGGCTGCGTTTGACAACGTATATCGTCGTACAGATGAAATTACTAACTTTGCAGCACAACTCCATGAAGAATATCAAGACGTAGAAGAGTTTGATTTAAACTCTTTAGGTGATGAAACATCTGATGCAACCGTTGTAAAGCTACTGCAATCAATATTTGAAGATGCTGTACAAGTTCGCGCATCCGATATTCACATTGAGCCAGATGAAGGTTTGCTTCGCATTCGTCAACGTGTAGATGGCATATTGCAAGAGCACACTCTTAACCAAGTAAAAATAGCATCGGCACTCGTGCTACGTTTAAAGCTTATGTCGGGATTAGATATATCTGAAAAACGCCTCCCTCAGGATGGTCGCTTTAATATAAAAGTGCGCAGCCATAGTATTGATGTGCGCCTATCTACCATGCCCGTTCAGCATGGCGAATCAGTTGTAATGCGTTTGCTTGATCAATCAGCAGGATTATTATCGTTAGATGAAACAGGCATGCCAGTACACATATTAAAACGTGTGCGCAGCATTATAAAACGCCCTCATGGCATGGTTTTAGTTACTGGGCCAACAGGCTCGGGTAAAACAACCACACTATACGGTGCATTAAGTGAGTTAAACCAACAAGAAAGTAAAATTATTACAGTAGAGGATCCCGTTGAGTATCGTATTGGCCGTATTAACCAGGTACAAATAAATAATAAAATAGGGCTGAGCTTTGCAAGTATTTTACGGACCGCTCTAAGGCAAGATCCTGACATTATAATGGTTGGCGAAATGCGTGACCAAGAAACCGTAGATATTGGATTAAGGGCCGCTTTAACAGGCCACCTCGTACTATCAACGTTACATACCAATGATGCAATTACCAGTGCTATGCGTTTAATCGACATGGGCGCACCAGCCTATTTAGTTGCAAGTTCACTGCGCGCGATTATTGCTCAGCGATTAGTAAGACGAGTATGTAATGACTGCAGAGTACCGTACTTGCCAGATCGCCAAGAATTAAGTTGGTTAAAATATTTAGGCGAAGAGATTACAGGTGCTCAATTTTCTAAAGGGCAAGGTTGCACCGCATGTAATCACACTGGTTATAAAGGGCGTGTAGGTATTTTTGAGTTACTCGAAATGGATGATGCGATGATGGATGCATTACGGGTTAACGACACACAAGGTTTTGCAAAGGCAGCTAAAAATAGTGCTAACTTTTCACCACTTTCAACAATGGCACTAAATTACGCTAAGCAAGGTATTACCTCTTTAGATGAAGTATTTAAAGTGGCTGAATATATCCCAGAAATAGTAGGGGATATTGATGCAACTATATAACTATAAAGCGAAAGACAGCAAAGGTGTATTGGTTAAAGGCCAATTAGAAGCAAGTAACCAAGCTGGCGTAGCCGATAGTTTAATGAAGCGTCAATTTATACCAATATCAATTTCTTTAGTTGAAACAAAAAATAATATTAAAATTTTTGATAACTTATTTGTCGAAAAAATAACGTTAGACGACATGATTATGTTTTCTAGGCAAATGTATTCGCTATTAAAAGCAGGTATTCCAATTATACGAGCAATGATTGGGCTGGCAGATACAACACAAAATAAAGAATTTAAAAATGTATTGATGGAAGTTACCAGGCAACTTGAGCAAGGCCGTGACTTATCCAGTGCAATGGCGATACATAACGAAGTATTTAGCCGTTTAACCGTGTCAATGGTTATGGTTGGTGAAGGTTCTGGTCGATTAGAGGATGCATTTTACCAACTCGCTATTTATTTTGAAAAAGAGCAAGAAACCCGCAAACGAATAAAAGCAGCAATGCGCTACCCCACTTTTGTTATTTTGGCTTTAGTAGGAGCCATGATTATTTTAAATATTTTTGTAATACCTACCTTTGCGAGCATGTTTGCCAAGTTTGATGCCGAATTGCCGTTAATGACACAAATACTCATTGGTACTAGCAGTTTTTTTGTTAATTTCTGGTGGTTGTTGTTGATCATGGGTATTGGCGCGGTATTCGCTTGGAAGCGTTATTTAAATACAGATACTGGGCGCTTTAAGTGGGATCAATATAAATTAAAAATTCCCTTTATTGGCGATATTCTAAAACGTACTTTGCTTGCTCGCTACAGCCAAAGTTTAGCTATGGTATTGCGATCGGGTGTTCCCATGACCACTGGATTATCGCTTACTGCGCATGCAGTAGATAATAGTTATATGGAAAAAGCGATTGTTACTATGCGCCAAGATATAGAAAAGGGCGATAGTTTACTTAGAGCGTCAAAAAGCTCTGAACTGTTTTCTCAGCTTGTATTACAGATGGTTGCGGTGGGAGAGGAAACTGGTCGGGTTGATGAGCTATTACAAGAGGCTGCTGATTATTATGAGCGTGAAGTTGATTACGATCTACGTAGTTTAACTGCAAAAATCGAACCTATTTTAACTGTGTTTGTTGCCATTATGGTGCTGATTTTAGCGTTGGGTATTTTTATGCCTATGTGGAACATGATGTCAGCGATTAAAGGTAATTAACCAAGTGATTGCGTCAAAGGCTTACTCAAAAGGTTTCTCATTATTTGAGTTAGTTATTGTTGTTATTTTACTGGCAGTAATTTTGAGCTTTGCTATACCTCAATATATAGGTATTAAAAATCAAGCGCATAATGCAAGCGCAGACGCTATTGCAGGTGCTTTCTCATCGGCCGTTGGCATGGTTAGGGGTCAATGGGAATTAGAAGGAAGACCAAGCAGTAGGTCAAATAAAACATTTGTTAATTATGGAGGAGTAATAGTTGGTGTTGATGGATCGTTAGGTACACCAACGGGTGATGGAACAGAAAAAAAAGATACTCGTGCAGAAGCTATAAATGCTAATAAATGTCGCCAAGTATTAAATGTAATTTTACAAGATGCACCAAGCAGTACCTTAAGTAGTGAAATATCGATAATAAAAAGTGTAAGTTTTTTAGTTAGGTACAATGCAGAAAGTACGCAATGCGTCTATTATTTAACTCATACCATTGATATTAAAAGTATACCTACCAATACGGGTGAAATATCAGGTTTAACAGGTTTTTCATACTTTGCTAAAACAGGCAAAGTAAAAATATTTAAAAACTAAGTAATTAAAAAGAGGCTTATCTATGAAAACGCAATCGTTAAAAAGTTTACCAATGAATAAACAAGCAGGTTTTACACTTGTTGAATTGATCATCGTAATTGTTATTTTGGGCATTTTAGCTGTTACTGCAGCCCCTCGTTTTTTAAACTTGCAAGGTGATGCAAATGCTTCAACACTCGAAGGCTTACAAGGCTCTATTCGCAGTGGTATGAATATTGTAAATGGCAAATCTATTATTGCTAGTGATCACAAAAAGGCAACGGCTGAAGTTACTGTAGATACAGGGGATGCAGTCGATACAGTTTATGGTTACCCAGCAGCAACAGAAGAAGCCTTTGAAGCATTTTTAGATGTCAACTTTGCAGATGGAACACCAAATGCAATTGATTCAGCTGATTTCAATTTATTTGTAAACGATACAACAGTAACTATTTTTCCAAATAGTTACACTGTGGATGCAACTACTGTTGATGATTGTCGCATTGAATACACACAAGCTACTGCGACGACAGGCCCTGTAGTTGTAACTCCTCCAGTAATAACACTAGTTACTACGGGCTGTTAATTACATAAATGATAAGCAGTAGTAAGCAACGATTGCGTGGCTTCACACTCATTGAGTTAATTATTACTCTAGTGATATTGGGAATACTGTCGGTAACGGCAGTTCCCAAATTTCTGGGCAGCTCTACAGAAGATGCATACTCATATCGAGACCGTACTTTAAATGCACTGAGAACAGTGCAGTTACGTGCAATGCAAAATACAGCGACAACAAGTTGCCATACGCTTTATATAACCTCCACACTTATTGCTCCCCCCACACCTGATACATGTATCGGTGGCGCTGATACCAACAACACCGATCATTTAGTGGTACAAATAAACACGCAAAGAAGTGATGTAACATTTAGCGCTTTAGATAGTAACGCGAATATATTTACCCAAATTAGTTTTGATCCTTTAGGTAAATCAAATCAAACCTGTACTTCGCAGTGTCGAATAGACGTTGGATTAGCTGGCGTATGCATAAGTGGTGAAGGGCTTATATATGCGTGCCCTTAAAGTAAAAGGTTTTACCTTAATTGAGCTTATTATTGGCATAGTGATGTTTGCGATTGCATTGAGCATTATTACCGCGCTCATTGCCCCGCAAGCAAAAAGAAGTGCAGAGCCAATTGTGGCTTTAAGAGCCTCTGAATTTGGTCAATCACTAATGAACGAAATTCAAAGTAAATCGTTTGATGAGCACAGCGATAGAAGCGCACCTTTTAGACGTTGCGGCGAAACAACCTTGGGTGCTGAGCCTTGTACCGCAGAGGGCGATTTAGGCGTCGATAGCTTAGGGGCAGGCCTAGAAACCCGAACCAGTTATAACGATGTAGATGACTATATTGCACTGTCTAACCAGCCTATTACTAATAGCTTAGGTGAGGTGTTAAGCGAGTACAGCGACTTTAATTTAGTTGTTACTGTTGAGTACGATAGCGACTTTAACGAATTGACCATCAATGATGGCACAACCTTTAAGCGTATTACTATTGAAGTAACATCACCCTTAGGCGAAGTTTACGGATTTAGTGCATATAAAGGGAATTACTAATGCAAAGAGCTAAATACCAAAATGCATTTACCCTTATAGAGCTATTACTTGTCATGGTTATTATTGGTATTTTAGCCGTAAGTGCATTTTCGTTTATTGGTGCTGGGGTCAGTATTTACTCACAAGGGGTTGAACGCCAAGAAGCAGTAGCCCAGGCCCGTTTTTTAATAACGCGACTTAGTAAAGAGCTTCGCCACGCTACGCCAAATTCTTTAAGGCTTTCTTGCGATAACAGCACTAGCGGAGCGTGTAGTGCTCAGCAGTGCTTAGAATTTACGCCGTTTTTATCAGCGACTCACTATACAAATTACCTACCTACCATAGCGCCTTTTAATGTTAGCGCTGTTGATTTTGAACTTAATAATTTAACGCAGCCGCAAGCTGGAGATTGGGCAACTATTTACCCATTAAGCAGTGCTGATATATACGATGAGAATAATAGTAAGCGTTTGCAAGTATCAGCATTTAATAGTTCAGCGAGCGAAATTGATGAGTGGCAATTTAGCAAAGCATTTACCCAAGAGTCTCCGAGTAAACGCCTTTATTTACTTTCAGAACCTGTAAGTTTTTGCGTTGAAGGGCAGTATTTATATAGATATACCAATTACGGTTTTACTGTTAATCAATTAGGTGCCGTGAGCTTACAAGTAAGCAGTGGTGTTAAACGTGATTTATTAGGTATTTACATTGCCAATAATTTAGCTAGCGATTTGTTTTTTACTCTTGATTCACTCTCCCTAAAAAGAAACGCTGTGCTTAATGTGAATGCGCAAATGCAATTTAACGATACTGAAGTAATGAATTTTAACCATGAGGTGCATATTCCTAATGTACCTTAAAAAAAATCATCACGGAAAAGCCTTACCCAGTAAACAAAAAGGGAACTTAATAATTGTTTCTTTGGTAATTATTGTTGCTTTATTAGCACTAGGGTTAGCATTAGTTAAAGTGCTTTCTGGTGCATCACAACAAAATACGATTGAGTACTACGGGGCTCGCGCTTTTATGGCAGCACAAAGCGGCCTAGAAAGTGGTTTAACGCAACTATTTCCAATAAATAGCTCAGTGCAAAGCTGTGCATCAGTTACAACTAATTTAACCTTTCAAACTGCATATTTAGCTAATTGTAACGTGCTGGTGAGTTGCGATGAATATATAGACCTACCCGACAGCAGCACAACAAACGGGCTTGTTAATATTTATTACTTACAAAGTAGTGCAACGTGCGCCGCAATTAATTGCCCTGTAGGAAATGATTGTAGAAAGGATTATTGGGAAACACAAAGAACACTCAGTGTGGAGGCTAAAACTTTACCATGATAAAAAGTGCATTAGTCATTATATTTTTTAGCTGCGTGTTACTTTGTAATCACGCAAATGCAGTGCCTCCAAAAATCGAGGGCCGTTATATAGAGCTGCAAGATACATACACATCGCCTGTTTGGACAAAAGTAAATTTTCAACAGCAATATATAACGCCTCCTGCTGTCTTTATGCTCTCAACAAACCAAGGTGGAAACCCTGCAATAATAAGAATACGTAATATAACCACAACTAGCTTTGAGGCCTTACCGCTTGAACCTTCAGGAGAAGATGGTGGACATATTAGTATGGGGGCGCACTATTTAGCTGTTGAGTATGGTGTGCATCAATTTCCAGACGGCACAATTATGGAAGTGGGCAGTACAGACTTATTACTCGAATTACAGTATGGCTCTAAGTCTGGCTTTGCTCCACTGACACCTAAAGGCTATAAGTCTTTAACATTTGCTGAACCGTTTACTCAAAGGCCAAACTTTTTCCATTCGTTACAAACACTCAATAGCATAGACAGCAATCCACCTTCTGAGGCATTAATTCCGTTTTTAACAGTTGCAGTAGAAAGTAATTCGTTATCTGCCAGCGGCGTTAATATTGCTTTAGAGGCATCTGAAACAGCACTTGGGCTCATAAAAAACGAAACTTTTGCTTACATGGCAGTGGAGCCAGGAAGTAACCGCACATTTACTGACGATAATGGCGTTGAGGTATCGTGGGAAACTTTTTTCACAGGCTTTGAAATTGACGGTTGGAGCGATGGCTGTAATTACTTTAGTTTTACTAATAACTTTAGTGTGGCTCCTTTGGTGGTTGCAAGTAAAAACTCACGCCAAGAAGATGATGGCGGGTGGCTACGCAGCTGTAACCTAAGAACTGACAGGCTAGGGCTTGTTGTTGACGAAGATCGTGATGGCGATAACGAGCGCCGTCACGTAAACGAGGAAGCATCAATACTCGCCATGACCAGTACCTTTGTATTTAATGGTGATATTTTAGATTGTGATACGTTATTCCCGGGCGCTATTTCTACTTATAACAACGGTGAAGTACAGCTGGTGCAGGGGGTAGAAATAACCGATGGTAATGCGCAGTTTGTCACTACAACAAATTTAATTTCTACAGCGCTGACGAGCCCTCCTTTATGTAATGGTCAGGCGTGTGTTGCTGGTGGTTATAACTCTTTAGAGCCCAATCAAGCGGCGCAGGTGCCAACGGTTACAAACGATGGTAGTTCAACAGGTCCCATACCAACATCTTTAGCTGGCGATTATTATTACGATGAGTTGCAGTTAAGTATGCTGGAAACAGAGTACAGAGTAACAGCGCCTACACGTATTTTTTTAAAAGACACAACATCACTTTTATCAACTTCATTTTTGAATATAGGTAAAACAAATATAGTAGTAGAAACTGGCGCATACTTGGCTATTTATGTGGATGGTGCGGTTGCTATTGCNGCAGCCGATGCAAATATTGCGGGCTATATTGTTGCCACTGGTGAGGTAAGAATCGCTCAAAATGTAACGTATCAGGGCTCAATTACATCGGGTACTCAAATTATTACCGAAGGGAGCTCAACGTTTGACGCTCTACCAGTACCAGAAAGCATCCCTGGTTTTTGTGGAATTTATACACCAGAAACCCTAGATCATTATCGTTTAACAATAAGCGATAACAAAGGCCTAACGTGTGAAGCTAAAGAGATGACACTCACAGCCTGCGCTAATGACGCCTGCGATTTATTATTTGCAGAGCCCTCTAGTTTGAATCTTTCTCCAGATAATAGTGGTCAGCAAAGCTGGGTTACAGGGGAGAATATTAATTTTACAGGCTCAGCAGTTGTCGAATTTGCTAAACGCACCACAGGCAGTGTTACATTTGGATATAACACTGCGGATCCTTCTGCACCGCTTCGTTGTTATATTGCAGGTAATAATGTTGGATTAAGCGGCTGTAAAGTTACGTTTTCTGATGCAGGGTTTATTTTTAATAACGAAACCGATGGTAATACTACAATTCCTACTCAGTTATCAGCAAAGCCTTCAAATACTGGATTTAATGCAAAAGCGCTATCTATTCAAGCGGTAAAAACAAGTACTACAACAGGTGTATGCGAAGCCGCATTTCCCGCCGGTGGCGATGTAAGCTTAGATTTATCGTACACATGCAGTGCTGGTGCAAGTTGCTCCGATACGGTTTCACTTAGTAATAACAATAATACCTTTGCGGTAGAGCAAGCCTCTAAATCATTCATACTTAACTTTGATAGTGAGTCTAAAGCCCCGATTGTTATAAATTATCCCGATGCAGGAAGGTTGAGTTTAAATGTAAAAACCAACTTAATTTTAGACCCACTAACTAATTTATCAGTAAATCTAACAGGTAGTTCAAATGAATATGTTGTAAAACCATTTGGATTAGCGATGGAAGTTGCAAGTGATGGTTATGCAGCAGACGCTGATGGAAGTTTATTTAGATTAACGGGCGAAGCATTTGATTTAAAAATGAATGCGGTGCAGTGGCAAACAGGGCAAGACACTAACAACGATGGTTTCCCAGACAACTACAGCAATATTACAAATAACACCATTGCTAAGCATTTTATTACAGAGCAACCGCTTGTAGATCCATTACTTAAAGCGCCTACGCCAGGCACTCAAGGTACGCTTGAAGCGATGATTACATCACCTTTTAGTGACACAGGTAGTTTGAGTGAATCTATATCGCAATATAATTACGACCAAGTTGGCATAATTGATTTAACCGCAGGCCTTCAAGATGCCGATTATTTTGGTGCCGGAGACGTAAAAGGTGAGCTATATAACGTTGGTCGCTTTGCACCTTCGCAGTATCAGGTAGTGGGGGTTCAAGCTGCCGCAAAATGCACGCAATACGGCAGTAATTTAACTTACCTTGATCAACCCTTTGAACTTAGCTTTACAGTACAAGCACAAAATCAAAATGGTGAGCTAATGGCTAATTATAAAGAGGGCTTTGATAAATCGAGTGTAGACGTTAATGCCGAAAATAATGAAGTAGGTAACTATGTACCTGCAACTAATTTTGCTAGCCGCTTAGTAAACCTAGGAAATAACAACTGGGGAGATACAAACGATGGTCAATGGCAAATGAGCCAACTCAACACGACACTTAAAAGATTAGGTGTAGGACAAGCAGACGGACCGTTCGCTATGGTGAGCTTAATGGCAACGCTTTCTGACATAGAAGGGGCAACACTCATTGATGCAAATGATAAACCTAATACACAAACAGCATGCTCGGGTGGTTGCAATAGCGTACGACTAAATGCATTACCAATAGAGTTTAGATTTGGACGCTTAGTACTTGGTAATAACGCAGGCTCCGATCTCGACCCTTTACTTATTCCTATGCAGGCTCAGTATTACAACGGCAGTGGATTTGTAAATAACGCTGAAGATAATTGTAGTGTATTTGATCATACCCAAATCACTCAAATAGCACCTAGCAGCCCACAATTAACCTATAAATACGGAAATGATGCATCTGGCCAGCTAGAGGCGGGAGTGTATCCGGCAGATAACGGTATTTATGCACAGCCAAATGGTTTGGGTGAATTTACCTTAGAATATAATACTTATGATTGGTTAAAGTGGGATTGGCAGGGCGATGGAACACAGCTTGATCCTCGTACTATTTTACAATTTGGACGCTTTAGAGGAAATGATCGGGTTATTTACTGGCGTGAAACACGCGAATAGTTGTAAACTAATATAATAATTGAACAAAGCTTGTGTTTTGTGCTGCAAGTACATAGCATAAGGCTTTAATTATAAAAAATAATAACGACCAAATAATTGCCGCTTTTTGGGACTGGAATATATGCGAATTACTCCTTTATCTCTGTTAATTTCAGCTAGTTTGTTAGCTAGTAGTGCATTTGCACAAGACACAGCTACAGTGACTGGAATTGACTCAGAGATTAGTGTTAAACAGACAGAATACGATAACTCGACAAGAATACTTGAAAAACATCTTAAAGAAGAAAGTCAGTTACAAAATCAATTAGAGCTACTTCGTTCTCGTTCTACAGAGCTAGATAAAGAAAAAAACCAAGCGCTCGATGCGATGAACGAAATGTACCGTCGTTTAATTGATGATCCCACTATTAATATTAGTGCGGCTCAATCACGCTATCAAAAAGCGGTGATTGATCATAAGCAAAATAAAGATGATATTTCTATGCAGTTGGCGGCAATTGCATCCCACCGTAAAGACATAGAACAGATTCGTGTTGCTAAGCATACGCTTTTAAATACATTAGAAAGTTTAAAAGAGCAGTTAACTACAGCCCGCGTAGAGCGTTTACGTAACGAGTTCACACGTGAAGGTACGCTTGAGGTTAACCATACTATTAACTGTAAGCGAACAGAAACGCTAGCAGCGTGTGAGCAACGCGGTCAGCAAATGGGTCTACAAAAAGCAACTAAACGCTTTGTTGATCAAATTTTTGCAAACTTAACAGAAGAGCGCATTGTTGAGCCAAAACGTAATTTGGCGGGCGCTCAAGTACAAATATTAAGTAGCCATGTAGTTAACAGTGCATTTAGCGGCCAAGGTAATTACAACGTTAACTTAAGCGTAACTATGCGTGGCGAAGTTAATAGCAGTCGTTTGTGTAGCTTATTAAGCATAGATAACCGCTATTGTTCTGAGTATGGCACGCCGCTTACGGCTGCTTATCAACCAGCGTATAACAATACATTTACTGATAGTCAGTTAACATTCAGTAATAGCGCGGATAATAGCAACACGGTGTCGGTTTCTCGTTTAAATGAGCAGCCAATACGTGATTATTCAGTTAAACCTGCATCGGTGAAAAAAGATTACCCTTCTATCCTTAATAAGAAGAAGGATCAATCTGTAGAGCTGACATTACGATCAAACGTATACGACGATGAAGTGTTTATCGATGGTGTAAGCTTTGGCTCAACACGCTTGATTACACGTTTACCGCCGGGCATTCATAACATTGAAATACGTAAACTTGGTTATAAACCTTATCAAGCACGTGTTGATTTGAATAAAGCGCAAACAATTAATGCAAATTTAGTAAAAAAGCCTAAGTCGATTGCTGCACCGACCTATACTCGAGAGCAACCAGAAGTAACAACACGCCAGGTTAGTGAAAACGTTAATGTATTAAATGCAAACGTTGAAACGCCGGTTGTCGTTATTCCTGCAGGCAAATTTAAAATGGGCGATATCAACGGCAATGGTTTAGCTAATGAACGTCCAGTAATTGAAAAAGTAATAGCAAATTCTTTCGCTATGCAAAGTAAAGAAGTAACCGTGGGTGCCTACGAAAAGTTTGTAGCAAATACAGGTTATAAAACTCAAGCGGAAAAAAATAAAGGGTGTGCGTATTATTTAAATGGCGAACCAGTATGGGAAGCAAATTTAAATTGGCGTAATCCTGGTTTTGAGCAAGGTAGTGACTTTCCTGCTGTATGTTTAACTTATAACGATGCAAAAGCTTACGCTGAGTGGTTATCGGGTCAAACAGGACAGCAATTTCGTTTACCTAACGAAGTTGAGTGGGAATACGCAGCACGCGCAGGAACCGAAACAGAATACCCTTGGGGTAACGAAATTGGTAAAAACCTAGCTAACTGTGGTTGGTGTGGTAGTGAATGGTCAAACAGACGTGCATCACCAGTAGGTTCTTTTTCTCCAAATGCATTTGGATTATACGATACCGTAGGCAATGTATGGGAATGGACCGATAAAGAATCAGGTGAGTCTGATGTAGCAGTAAGAGGCGGAGCGTGGAACTTTGCACCAAGCCTTGCTCGTGCATCTACGCGTTTAATTTTAGCGCCTGATTTTAGATCTAACTACATTGGTTTTCGCTTAGTTCGCGAACGATAAAATTCAATTAAGGAAGCTTTGCTTCCTTTTTTCATAAATTCACAAAGGCGCTGCGCTTTATATTGCTCATACAGTTGAGCATGTTAAAGTGAGGCAGCTAATATAAGAACGTATTTCAAAGGTCATCCAGCCTCATGTTTAAAAAACTCCGTGGTATTTTTTCTAACGATCTATCGATCGACTTGGGTACAGCCAATACCCTAATTTATGTAAAAGACGAAGGCATTGTATTAAATGAACCTTCAGTAGTTGCTATCCGCCAAGAACGTGCTGGTGGGCCTAAAAGCGTTGCATCTGTAGGTACAGAAGCAAAGCTTATGTTAGGTCGTACACCGGGTAATATAAAAGCGATTCGTCCAATGAAAGACGGTGTTATAGCCGACTTTTTTGTAACAGAAAAAATGTTACAACACTTTATTAAACAGGTTCACAACAATAACTTTATGCGCCCAAGTCCGCGTGTACTTATTTGTGTACCATGTGGGGCTACTCAAGTAGAAAAACGTGCAATACGTGAATCTGCAATGGGTGCAGGCGCTCGTGAAGTTTACTTAATTGAAGAACCAATGGCAGCGGCTATTGGTGCAGGCTTACCAGTATCAGAAGCAACAGGCTCTATGGTTGTTGATATTGGTGGTGGTACAACTGAAGTTGCTATTATTTCACTTAATGGTGTTGTTTACTCATCATCTGTTCGTATTGGTGGTGATAAATTTGACGAAGCTATTATTAATTATGTACGCCGTAACTTTGGTAGCTTAATTGGTGAAGCGACAGCAGAAAATATTAAGCATCAAATTGGCTCTGCGTTTAAAACTGATGAGCCAATCGAAATTGAAGTACGCGGTCGTAACCTTGCAGAAGGTGTTCCGCGTTCATTTACACTCAACTCACACGAAATCTTAGAAGCTCTACAAGAGCCGTTAATGGGTATTGTGAGTGCAGTAATGGTTGCGCTTGAGCAATCACCACCAGAGCTGGCATCAGATATTTCTGCGCACGGTATGGTACTTACTGGCGGTGGCGCATTGTTAAAAGATTTAGACCGTTTATTAATGGAAGAAACGGGTATTCCGGTTGTTGTTGCCGATGATCCACTTACATGTGTTGCACGTGGTGGTGGTAAGGCACTTGAAATGATCGATGTTCATGGTGGTGACGTTTTTAGTTACGACTAATGAAATTAATGTTTGGACGCACAGTCTCTTTGCAACTGCGACTTTTTGTCGCAGTGCTTTTGAGTATCGTACTCATAGTTGGAGACAGATATACGCAAGGTGGTACCGTTGTTCGTACCAGCCTAAATACTTTAGTTAGCCCACTCATTTATGTTGCTAATTTACCCTACGAACTATTTAGCTTAAGTGCTAAAAGTCTACATACGCGGGATCAACTTCTTACCGAAAACGAAGCGCTGAAAAAAAAGCAAATGCTACAAAGCGAGCAACTTCAGCAGTATCAATTTCTAGCCAGAGAAAACCAAAAACTACGCGCCTTATTAGGCTCATCAGCAAAGCAACCAAATCGTAAAATTATTGCTCAAGTACTTTCTGTACATTCAAATCCATATAGTCATCAGGTTGTTATTAATCGAGGTACTACTGATGGGCTCAGTGAAGGCCAAGCTGTAATTGATGAAATGGGTGTAGTAGGGCAACTTACAAAAGTTGGCTCAACTACTTCACGCGTACTACTAATGACCGACACCACACACGCAACACCTGTACGTATACTTCGAAACGATGTACGAACAGTAGTTGAAGGCATAGGTAAAATTAATGTAGTTAAGCTTTCGCACGTTCCACACAGTTTAGATGTGCGAATTGGCGATGTACTTGTTACATCTGGCTTAGGTGGCACATTTCCTGAAGGATACCCTGTGGCTGTAGTAACCGAAATAAATCGTGATGAAGGCCGCCCGTTTGCACAAGTTTTTGCAGAGCCAATTGCACAGTTAGATCGCATTCGTTTGCTGGTTATTTTATGGCGTAATCAACAGGAGCAAATCAGCGATGATTAACCGTTATTCATTGTTAATTGCGCTAAGCATCTTTTTTGCGTTAATAATGGCACTAATGCCACTGCCATTTTCATTTGAACCATTTAGGCCTGATTGGGTTTTACTTGTACTTATGTATTGGTCATTGGCAGTACCGCATCGTTTAAATATTGGTACTGCATGGGTTGTTGGTTTATTAATAGATTTAGCATCTGGCTCACCACTAGGTGTGAACTCGCTTACATTCTCAGTATGTATATTTATAACCGCAAGTAACTTTCAAAAAATTCGTAACTTTTCGCTTTGGCAACAAAGCTTATTAGTTGGTTTATTTTTAACGCTGTACCATTTAATGCAATTTTGGCTAAATCATTTTTTGTTAGATGTTTACTTTAATCCACAGTATTTATGGCCAGTAGCAACCGGAATGGTTAGCTGGTTTTGGGTTTTTTTACTGCTTCGTAAATATCGCAGACATTTTAGGATCAGGTAATGACTACCTCAATATATTTGGCATCAGCCTCTCCCCGCCGTAAAGAGTTATTAAGCCAATTAGGTGTCGAATTTACACAGTTTAGTGTTGATGCAGATGAAAGCCCACTTCCAAACGAGCAACCTAGAGCTCTTGTTGAGCGTTTAGCGCGCTTAAAAGCACAAAGCGGTGTTGAGCTTGGATATACTGATCGTCCTGTGCTTGGTAGTGATACCGTGGTTGTTATCGACAACGAATCACTGGGTAAGCCTCGTGATAAAAACGATTTTACAAACACATTAAAACGCCTGTCAGGTAATACACATCAAGTTCTCACCGCTGTTGCACTTGCGACGCAAAATGATGTAATTAGCTGTGTTGTAAGCACTGATGTTACTTTTAAAGCCCTAACAGATGAAGAAATTAATGCCTACTGGGAGACAGGAGAGCCACAAGATAAAGCCGGTGGCTATGGCATTCAAGGCTTAGGCGGGCGTTTTGTTACCCACATTGCAGGTAGCTATTTTTCCGTTGTAGGCTTACCTTTATATGAGACCGAACAATTATTAAAAACATTCTTAAGAAGGTAACATGAGTACAGAATTACTGATCAATGTCACACCGAGCGAAAGCCGTGTTGCCCTAATAGAAAACGGTGTACTGCAAGAAATACAGCTAGAGCGAATTGGTAATCTAGGTATTGTAGGCAATATTTACCTAGGAAAAATAAGTCGTGTACTTCCGGGTATGCAGGCTGCTTTTGTTGATATCGGCCTTGAAAAAGCGGCGTTTTTGCATGCATCCGATATTGTAAATAGTGCCTCCATTGTTGAAGGTGTAGACGACGTACCAATAAAAAAAGTACAAGATATTAGAGAGTTAGTTCGTCAAGGCCAGTACATTATGGTGCAAGTGGTAAAAGATCCGCTAGGCACTAAAGGCGCAAGACTTACCACTGATATTACCATTCCTTCTCGTTATTTAGTGTTTATGCCAGATGCGACCCACGTAGGGGTTAGTCAGCGTATTGAAACTGAAGAAGAGCGCTCACGCCTTAAAAAAATAGTCGCAGAATATGGCGATGAAAATGGCAGTTTTATTGTTCGCACAGCAGCCGAAGGCGCTAGCGAAGCAGAATTACGACACGATGCCGGTTTTTTAAGAAAACTATGGGAAAAAATTACAGCTCGTCGCAAAAAAACCAGTAAAGCCAGTATTCTACATGAAGACTTAACGCTTGCCTTTAGAACCCTACGTGACTACGTAGGCGAAGATATGGAGCGCATTCGCGTTGACTCTAAACTTACTCATGAAGAGCTAAAGTTATTTACTGAAGAGTTTGTTCCACAACTGTCTCAAGTACTCGAATACTACCCAGGTGAGCGACCTATATTTGATTTGTTTGACGTTGAAAACGAAATTCAAAAAGCACTACATCGTAAAGTTACGCTAAAATCCGGTGGTTATATAATTATTGATCAAACAGAAGCAATGACGACTGTTGATGTTAATACTGGTGCATTTGTAGGACATCGTAACCTAGAAGAAACGATTTTTAATACCAACGTAGAAGCAACCTCTGCAATTGCGCGCCAGCTTAGGCTGCGTAATTTAGGCGGTATTATCATTATCGACTTTATCGATATGGTAAGTGAGGATCATAAGCGCCGAGTATTACATTCACTTGAATCGGCACTCGCAAAAGATCGCACTAAAACGAATATTAATGGGCTTTCAGCGCTTGGGCTTGTTGAAATGACTCGTAAACGTACACGCGAAAGCTTAGAGCATATTTTATGTGATGTATGTCCTGCGTGTTCTGGTCGTGGTTCGCAAAAAACAGTTGAAACGGTTTGCTACGAAATACTACGTGAAATAGTGCGTGTTAACCGAGCATACGCTGCCGATAAGTTTATGGTGTATGCAGCGCCTGCTGTGAGCGAAGCCCTACTAAACGATGAGTATCATAACCTTGCCGAGCTTGAACTATTTATTGGTAAGCAAGTCAATATTCAAACAGAGAGCTTATACAGCCAAGAACAGTTTGATGTGGTAATGATGTAATGAAAGCAAAAGCGGTCTGTTTTTTTTGTTTTAGAAAGTTATGGCAGACCTGCGCCATAATTTTGGTATTACTGGCCGTTATTGTTTCAATTTTAAAATATACCCTCCCGTATGCAAACGAATACAAAGGTAATATAGAAAGCTATTTACACGAAAAGTTTGAAATAAGCTTATCTATAGGCGAAATATCAGCAAGTTGGCAAGGAAGTGGTCCTGCATTAGTACTAGAAAATTTATCGTTTAAAGATAACGAAACCGCGCCAATATCACTCACCATTGCTAAAACCAGCTTAGAGCTAAACTTATGGGAAAGCTTAAAAGCACTGCAACTTAGATCTAATTATTTTGTTATTAATGGGTTTCATACCAGTGTAAATATCACCAACTTATTTAAAACCGCTGACAACGACGAAGTCTCTTTTGAGCAAAAAGAGCTAATTGAAGAACTGTTTTTGGGTAAAACGGGTCATTTTGCAATAGAAAATTCCAGTATTAACTTTGTTCTAGAAGATGGTAAAGAACGTAAGTTACTTCTCAAAAATATTGTTTGGCAAAATGAAGATGAGCAGCATCTTGGTAGTGGGAGCTTAGCACTGCCGGGTATTTCGGTTGGTGACTTTGATGCGCGCATTGCACTTACTGGCGATACCCTAGAGCAAGTTGCGGGCGACATTTATGTGCAGGCTAATAAGGTCGATGTATCTAACTGGTTAGCACAATATATAAATACGCAAAAGCAACAACTGCATAGCGATATTAATTTACAAGCGTGGCTAAAACTAGATAAAGGCCTTGTAAGCGATATAAAAATGCAGTGGCTACCAAGCTTTGTGCGTTGGCAGCGAGATGAGCAAAGCCAACAAGTCAGCCTGAGTGAAGGTGGATTCCATTTATATCCAGAACAAAATAGCTGGCACTTAAAAAGCACCGGTTTAACATTTAATAGTAACGATAAAGCATGGCCAAGTTTAGAGTTTGAAGCTCAACTAGGGTCGCAAAATAAAGTGTGGCTCCATCAAGTTGATTTTGAATTACTGAGTAACCTAGCAGGGCTAAGTAATTTTAATGCACTTGAACCATTTTTAGAGCGCCAACCTAGCGGGCAAATAGATCAAGCTTATTTAAATTTTTCTAATGCACAGCAATGGCAATTATGGTTTGAGGCTGACAATATTGGTTGGCAAGAATTAAGCTCGGTACCTGCAGCACAAGGACTTAGAGTAAGTGGTTTACTTAATCAAAGTAGTGGTCGAATAAATTTATTTGGTGAAAACGGCACATTAGTTACAGGCGAAAGCTTTAGTAACGACATAAATTATAATCAGCTAAATGTAGAGCTAGATTTAGCTAAGCGAGATGATGGCTGGCATATAAGTAGTGACAATATATGGTTTGATAATAATGAAGTTACTCTTGCTGCAGAATTACAAATTAGTCTAACAGATGATCCTCGATTAGATCTTTACGCTGAAGCCTTCGCCCCAGATGCCAAAATTGCAGGTCATTACTTCCCATTAAAAGCAATGAGCCCTGAGCTCGTTAGCTATTTGAATGGTGCAATTAAAGGCGGAGAAGTATCTAAAGCACAAGTCTTATTTGCAGGACCTTTATCTGGTTTTCCATTCACCGATGGCAGTGGCCAGTTTAATGTATTAGCGCAAATAGACAACGCAACCTATGAGTTTGATCCTGATTGGCCTTTGGTCACTAATGCCAATGTACAGCTTCGTTTTGAAAATGAGCGTATGGATATATATAGCCAGCAAGGTAAGTTGGTTAATTTAGATATTGGTAATAGTGTACAGGTAAGCATTGCAGATTTAATGAATGCAGATGAACTTATTGTGCAAATTGATAAAAAAGCACAAATGAAAAAGTTACATGACTTTTTCGCAGCGACACCTATTGCCAAACCTCTCGCTGAAATTTTTAAAGTTGTGCAGGGCAAAGGGGAAGCCGATGCCAGTATTGAGCTTTTAGTAGGTTCAAAATTTAAAGGCGGAGCCAGTGTTAGCGGCAAGGTTAATTTAAATGACTTGCCAGTATTTATAGCAACGCCAGGAATTGAGCTTAAAAACTTAACTGGCGAGCTTAATTTTAAAAACGACAACATCACACTTAAAAATGCGACTGCGAAGTGGCTGGGCATGCCGCTAACTATTAATTACAGCAGTAAAAGTGATGCAAAAAATTACCAAGCAAATATAGATATAAACGCCAAAATTGACGCCGATACACTAATAGATAGTGGACAAGGTATATTAAAAAATTATTTAAGCGGGCATAGTGATGTTGATATTGGCTTAGTACTTAATTTTACCGAGCAAGGCTTTAATTACCGTGCACAGGTAAACTCAGAACTACTTGGCTTAACGAGCAACTTACCCGCACCTTATAGTAAAAATAGCGAACAAGTGTGGGCGCTTGATGCAGTTGTACAAGGTGATGACATTTCTAATCTCATTACAGCAAACGCTAATCAACAGTTTTACTTTAATGCTATTTTAGAAAATGGCAAATCACAGTTTAGCAATGTCCATTTTGTGCTCGGAAAACAAGATTTAGGATTAAACCAAAAAGACTTAAGCGTAAATATAAATCTTGAAAAGAGTGAATTAGTGCCTTGGTTTGATCTGATTGATCAAATAGTTAAAGCCGGTAAAGCAAACCCAGATAAAAAATCAAAAGGGATTATGCCACCGCTCAATGAGGTGGTCGCAAATATAGGTATGCTTGATGCGAGTAACATCATTTTTAATGACTTTGAAATGCGTTTAGCACCATCAAAAGACGATTTATATCTAAAGCTAAATGCTAAAGAACTTAGAGCTGGGGTGTTTATTCCTACGTCACAGCCTAGCCAGTCAATACGAATTAATGCCGATTACTTAAGGCTTAATTTTGCACCGCACAATGAACAAGCACTTGAAATAACAGATGTACTTCCCGAGGAAGACTTGAGCTGGCTTACTAAAATACCTGCCATTGAGTTTGAATGTAGTGATTGCAAAATTGACCGCTACCAACTTGATAAAGTGAGTGCGTCATTATTAGGTGATGGCGAGCGCTTATCAATATCAGAGCTTGTGGTCGATAAAGGCGATCATGTGCTGCGCACTAAAGGGCAGTGGCAAAATGGCTTAACAACGCTAAGTGGCGAGCTTAAAAGTGATGACATAGGCGCATTGTTTGGTGAGTTTGATATTACCTCTGCAATTAAGGACTCAAAAGCCGATTTAAATTATGATCTTACTTGGCAAGCTGCTCCTTATGATTTTGATGTGAAAACGTTAAGTGGTGAGGTTATTTGGGATTTAGGCGAAGGTCATTTAACTGAAATAAGCGATGGTGGTGCACGCGTATTTTCGTTACTGAGTCTTGATTCATTAGTACGTAAGCTAAAACTTGATTTTAGAGATGTCTTTTCAAAGGGCTTTTTTTATAACAGCATGCAAGGCTCTATGCAGCTAGAAGAAGGTATCGCTTACACTAAAGATACCAAAATGGACGGTGTGCCCGCTGATTTAACTATTAAAGGCTACGCAAATTTAAATACGCTAGATATAGACTATGACCTTGCTGTAGCGCCACAAGTAACCTCGAGCATTCCGGTTATAGTTGCATGGATGGTAAATCCAGTAACAGGGCTTGCTGCCTTAGCAATTGATAAAGTTATTCACTCTGCACGCGTTATCTCAGAGATAAATTTTAAAGTAACGGGTAAAATGAACGATCCTATAGTTCAAGAACTCGACAGAAAAAGTCGTGAAGTTACGTTACCGCAAGCTGCGCAAAATCAGCCACAAGCATCAGTCGATTTAAAGCTTAAAGATGCACAAGTAACAGCAACGCAATGAACAAAACAGCAAACATAAGCACACCTACAATAGTTGCCCTACAAATGTGTTCAGGGCTAAACCCTGATGACAACTTAGCAAGCTTAAAGCGCGTACTTAAAACCCTCCCAACAACAAGGCCATTACTTGTTTGTTTGCCTGAGGCTTTTTTAGTGTTTAGTAAAAGTGGTAACGATACGTTACGTGTTGCTAAGCAAGTTGAGCGATACAAACTACAACTTAGTGAATTGTGCCAACACCATAATATTTGGTTAAATGCAGGAACAATGCCTGAGCCATTTAACGAACATAAATATTACGCAGCATCGCACTTATATAATAATCAAGGCGAGCTGGTTGCAACGTATAACAAAATACATTTATTTGATGTAAACGTGGATGATCAAACAGGTAGCTATCGAGAGTCAGATTTTACCCAAGCAGGTAGCGATGTGGTTGTTGTTGATTCTCCCTTTGGTAAAATAGGCTTAACAGTATGTTATGATCTGCGTTTTAGTGGCTTATTCAACGAACTAGTACGCCAAGGCGCCGATATTATTTTAGTACCAAGTGCATTTACAGTCCCTACAGGGCAAGCACACTGGCAGCCGTTATTAACAGCGCGCGCAATAGAAACACAATGTTATGTGGTTGCAGCGGCTCAACACGGTACACATGAAAATGGCCGACAAACATATGGCCACAGTATTATTATTTCACCTTGGGGAAATATCCTGAGTGAATTGCCAACAGGCACCGGTTTTATAAGTTGCAACGCAGACTTAGACCAGTTACAAAAAATTAGACGAGATATGCCCGTGCAGTCTCATCAACGATTTAGAGAGCATTTATTATGAATTCGGTTGAACAGCATTTACTACACGACAGCCAGCTAAATAGAGAAGAGCTCGAAAAAACGCTCGCTTATATACATCAGCATAAAGTGGATTACGCCGATTTATATTTTCAATCTAGCCACCACGAATCATGGGTGCTTGAAGACGGCTTAGTTAAAGAAGGCTCTTATAACGTCGAGCGCGGCGTTGGTGTACGTGCTGTAAGCGGCGAAAAAACAGGTTTTTCTTACTCTGATGCAATAAATCTTGAAGCGCTTAATAAAGCGGCTACAGCGGCTCGTAGCATTGCAGATGCTGGTGAAGATAGAGCGATTAAAGTATTTAGTGATGTTAAAGCTAAAGAGCAGTTTGCACCGCATCAGCCAATCTCGAGTATGAGCGATACCGACAAGGTGAGTTTATTACGCGAACTTGAAAACTATATTCGTGAACTAGCACCCGATGCAGAGCAAGTAATTAGTTCAATGTCAGCGGTATACGAAGAAGTATTAATCGCAGCAAGTGATGGTACGTTTGCCACCGATATTCGCCCGCTTATTCGTTTAAACTGCTCAGTACTGCTTGAAAAAAATGGTCGCCGTGAACGCGGTGGTGCAGGCGGTGGTGCACGTTTAGATTATGGTTACTTTAAAGAACTTGTTGACGGTAAACCGCGTTGGATGGAATTTGCAGAAGAAGCGGTACGCCAAGCTAAAGTAAATCTTGAGGCTATTGATGCACCTGCAGGCACGATGGAAGTTGTACTTGGTAATGGTTGGCCTGGCGTGCTTTTACACGAAGCGGTAGGGCATGGCCTTGAAGGCGACTTTAACCGTAAAGGCGCGTCTGCGTTTAGTGGTAAAGTGGGCCAAAAAGTAGCATCTGAGCTGTGTACTGTGGTTGATGATGGCACAATGGCTGATCGCCGTGGCTCACTTAATGTAGATGATGAAGGCACACCAGCCGCTTACAACGTACTCATCGAAAACGGTATTTTAAAAGGCTATATGCAAGATAAGCTAAACGCGCGTTTAATGGGTGTAAATCCTACCGGTAACGCACGACGTGAGTCGTATGCACATTTACCAATGCCTCGCATGACTAATACTTACATGTTAGGTGGTGAGCACAGCCAAGCTGATATTATCAGTAGCGTTAAAAAAGGTGTATTTGCGCCTAATTTTGGCGGCGGACAAGTTGATATCACGTCAGGTAAGTTCGTATTTAGCGCATCAGAAGCGTATTTAATCGAAAATGGTAAAATTACCCAACCAATTAAAGGCGCAACGCTTATTGGTAATGGCCCAGAAGTAATGCAGCAAATATCGATGGTTGGTAACGACTTAGCACTTGATAAAGGTGTGGGTGTTTGTGGTAAAGATGGTCAAAGCGTACCGGTAGGCGTAGGCCAACCAAGCCTTAAAATTGATCAGTTAACGGTCGGTGGTACAGCTTAAATATTACTCAAGCGCGAAGTAAATTCGCGCTTTTTGTTTTAATGAAGGCGGGGTTTATACTTCTCCTTCATCCTCTTTATTTTTTTCAGCTTCTTTATACCATAACGCAAAAAAGCACTCTGTTAATTTATGCTCTATCTCAAGCGCTTTTTCTGTCGGACAAAACAAGGTGAAGCTTGCTTTAAATTCACCTAAATCGGTTGTACCAAAGTGAATTACCGGCTCTGGACCAGATATTTTTGCATCGAGTTTACGCTCAATCATTGAATTATAACGACTTGCTACTTCTTGAAATTCTTCACAGTACAGTTTAGCTTGTTCAGTGAGTGTGTCGTGAATAGGGTACGGGTTAAAGCTCTCTCGACGAACAAT
The DNA here is from genome assembly GCF_000497955.1 of Pseudoalteromonas sp. TAE56. Classification (NCBI taxonomy): domain Bacteria; kingdom Pseudomonadati; phylum Pseudomonadota; class Gammaproteobacteria; order Alteromonadales; family Pseudoalteromonadaceae; genus Pseudoalteromonas; species Pseudoalteromonas sp. TAE56. The sequence continues at coordinate 24,849 of NZ_AUTN01000057.1, read as the reverse complement.
AATAAAATGATGTGTAACAAAGCGTTTTACAAAGTTTAAGTTTTTAATAGAGCTGGTAATCAGCTTATTATTAGGTATGTATATGGTTTTTCTTGAAAATTGATAAGTATGTATATCAATTTCATGCATGGTTGTTTTTATCCAATCAGTTTCAGCTACTTCACCAAAGTAATCACCTACTTGTATCCAATCACCGACTCTAAACGGGCGAGTTGTTACGAGGTAAAAAAAGCCTATTACACACTGAATAAACTCGCGCGTAGCAAGCACAATCGCCACAGCAAAAGCAGCAATAGAAAGTGCAAAGTTTTGAATTTCAGTAGACCACACAAATAGCAGCGATATCATCATTACAAAATTAATAAAGTGCTTAATATTGTGTGCGATGTAGCGAATATCTTTTTCTTTTTTTTCTGCGCGATTTTTAGCGAGCTTATCAACAAGTACTTTTAGTACAAATGCAATTGTGATCATTACAATTGAAAGAAGAAACGGATGCAGCAATATATCTTTAGTCATAATATCCAATTAAACGCGAGTTGATAAAAACAGGCTAAGTATATTGATTTATTAAACCAATTAGCAAATTTAGTGCAAAAAGAGTAACCAATAAAAATCGAGCGACGCTATTGAGTTACTTCATCAGTGCAATGTTTGTGATTTTTAGCCATTTTTTTTCGGCATATGAGTACAAACTCAATGGCTGAAATAAAGATTAAAGTATAGCCAAGCGTTTCTATACCCTCTTCAACAATGTTTTTTACCGCACGTACGTAGTCATCGCCCATTACTGAATGCCAAAATGCACCTTTGCCCATCATTCGCGAAAATGCGAGTAAAGTAACCATGCCTGATAAGCAAATTCCATAACTAGGAGTGAGGCTATAGGCTTTTAAAGAGTCAAAAATACTTCCTCTCTTTGTTATTAAATAAACAAACACGCCAGCTAAAATTGAATAGACGATACTTTGCCAAGCGCCATCAAAAAAGTATAAGTCGAGGTAGGTATCAAACTCTCTTACAAACATCATTGCCGATAACGCAGCAAGTAATACTGCCGGTATTTTGAGTTGAAAGTTAATTCGCGAAGCGTAAAAAAACAAAATACAGCTTAAAAAAGTTAAAACATCTTGCATATGTTCAGTAAGAGTTTCTTCACTGTAAAGTGCATACTGTTTTAATTCAAAGCCTTCTAGTTGAATTAAATAAGCAACACCGGCTAGGCATAATAAATAAATAAAAGATCGCAGTAAAAACATAAATAACCAAGAGAAACTATAAATGCGCGAGATTTTAATTGTAAAAATGCCTTAAAGCCAAAACAAAATTTAAACTTTTAATATTTTTATTGGTCTAAAATTTTTGCTGTTAAAATAATGGCTTAGATATTTATTTAATGTTGAATGGATGTTTTTAATGTGACGTTTTAAGTGGTTTGTTGTGCAAAATATAACAAGCATTAAAAAGCCCTTACTAATTACTTAGCAAGGGCTTTTTATAATTAAGAACTTAGAGTTTAGCGCCTAGCGCATCGTTACAAATTCTTCCGAGCCAGTCGGGTGAATAGCAACAACTGCATCAAAATCAGCTTTAGTTGCGCCCATTTTCATGGCAACTGCAAAACCTTGAATCATTTCATCAACCGCAAAACCAATCCCATGTAGACCAACTACTTTTTCGTCTGGGCCGGCACATACAAGTTTCATTTTACAAGGCTGGCGATGTTTAGTTACCGCTGTGTACATAGCCGTAAAACCAGATTGATAAATTTTAACGTTTTCTTCGCCATACTGAGAAATAGCTTCTTGCTCAGTTAAACCAATAGTACCAATCGGTGGATGACTAAATACAACCGTAGGAACTAAGCTGTAATCCATTTTTAAATCATCTGGGAGTTCTTTATTAAATAAACGCTCAGATAAAGTACGCCCTGCTTTAACTGCTACCGGTGTAAGTTCAATACCGTTTTCGATTATATCGCCTACCGCGTATACATTCTTAGCTGTGGTATTTTGATACTCATCAACTTTTACAAAACCACTGCTGTTTACTTCTACGCCAGCTGCAGCAACGTTAATAGCATTGGTTGTTGGCTCGCGGCCAATAGCCCAAATAACCTGATCTACGTTATGGCTTTTGCCGTTATCTAAATGTAGCGTTACTGAGCCATCGTCTTCTTTAACTAATTTATGGGGTACAGATTCTGTATGAAGAGTAGGGCCTTCAGCAGCCATAACATCAACAAGCGTTTCAACTATGTAAGGGTCAAAGTTACGAAGCGGAGAATGCTTACGTACAAATAAATGCGTCTCAGTACCTAAACCATGTAATACACCAGCAAGTTCTACAGCTATATAACCTGCGCCTATTACTGCAACGCGTTTAGGTTGCTCTTTTAATTCAAAAAAGCCATTAGAATCGATACCGTGCTCAGCACCTTCAATATGCGGAATGCTTGGGCGCCCGCCTACTGCAATTAATATGTGATCGGCTGTGTAATGCTCGCCGTTTACTTCAACTGTTTTATTATCTACAAATTTAGCAAAGCCTTTAATTACAGTAACGCCATTGCTAGCAAGACCACTGTCATAACCTTTATGAATTCGGCCTATGTAGGCTTCGCGGCTTTCTACTAACTTGCTCCAATCAAAGCCTTTAACTTCAACATTAAAGCCGTAATCTGGGGCGTATAAATTAATAGCTTCGGCAACCTGAGCACCGTGCCACATTACTTTTTTAGGTACGCAGCCTACGTTTACACACGTGCCGCCCATGTGTTTTGCTTCTATAAGTGCTACTTTAGCGCCACGCATTGCCGCTCTATTTGCAGAGGCAATACCACCACTGCCACCACCGATTGCAATATAATCAAAGTGTTGTGTCATTTTATGTCCTTAGGCGTTGAGTTTTATGCGCATTAGCATAACATTAAGTTTTAAAAATAAAGAGTGTTTAGGTGACCTATGTTTAGTAAAAAAACATTCGAATTTCTTGCTCAGCTTGATCAAAACAATAATAGAGACTGGTTTAACGACCATAAATCACAGTATGAGGAATACGTAAGAGAGCCTGCTTTAGATTTCATTAGGCAAATGCAAGCGCCACTTACTGAGGTTTCGAGCCATTTTGTCGCATCAGATAAAAAAGTGGGCGGTAGTTTAATGAGAATCCATAAGGATGCGCGTTTTAGTAAAGATAAAACCCCATATAAAATTAATGTAGGGATTCAATTTCGCCATTTTATGGGAAAAAACGTACACGCCCCGGGTTTTTATTTTCACTTAGCAAATGACGAATGTTTTATAGGTGCTGGTATTTGGCGACCAGAATCAAAGGCGCTTAACGCAATTAGAACCTGCATAGATGAAAACCCAAATAGCTATAAAAAAGCAATTTATAATGAGCAATTTAAATCTATTTTTGAAATGTCAGGAGAGTCGCTAAAACGCCCACCAAGAGGTTTTGAAAAAGAGCACCCATTAATAAATGAGCTCAAGCGAAAAGACTTTATAGCCATTAGCCCGCTGACTCAAAAGCAAGTATGTAGCAATAATTTAGTTGATACGGTACTAGAGCGTTATAAAGTGGCTGACTCATTAATGGGTTATTTGTGTTTTGCTCTGGAGCAACCCTATTAAAATTACACAACTTAAAAGCAGTTGAGTTGTTTTTTTACTTTTAGACCCAATTTAAAACTTAATGCATTAACGCAAAGAGAGTATTTATGAGCAACCCACTAATTGGCCTTGAAGGCTTACCACCATTTTCAAAAATAAAGCCTGAGTATGTAGTACCCGCACTAAAAGACGGTATTGAGCTTTGTCGTAAAGCCATTGATGACGTGTTAGCTAAAGGTTCGTACACGTGGGATGACTTAGTATTACCCCTTGAAGAAGCTGACGATAAATTATCGCGCATGTTTTCCCCTGTATCGCATTTAAATTCAGTAATGAATAACGACGAATTACGCGAAGCTTACGAGCAATGCTTACCGTTAATATCTGAATATTCAACATTTGTAGGTCAGCATCAAGGTTTATACAACGCGTATAATACGCTTTATAACAGCGACGAATTTAAAACGCTGACTACAGCACAGCAAAAAACAATTACTAATGCGCTGCGTGATTTTAAATTATCGGGTATTGCTTTAGCGCCAGAACAACAAAAACGCTATGGTGAAATAAGCGCACGTTTATCTGAGCTTGCCTCAAAATTTGGCAACAATGTAATGGATGCGACTTTAGCGTGGCACAAGCATATTACTGATGAGAGCGACTTAGCTGGCTTGCCAGAATCAGCTCTTGCACTTGCAGCCGACACCGCAAAAAGTAAAGAATTAGATGGCTGGTTATTTACACTCGATTTTCCATCATATTTACCAATAATGGCTTACGCAGATAACCGCGAACTACGCAGGGAAACCTACACTGCGTTTTCTACGCGCGCATCAGATCAAGGCCCTAACGCCGGTGAGTTTGATAACTCAGATATTATGAGAGAGGAGCTTGCGCTTCGTCATGAACTTGCACAGTTACTAGGATTCAACAGCTACGCTGAAAAGTCACTCGCGACTAAAATGGCAGAGTCACCAGAACAAGTATTCTCATTTTTAGAAGACCTAGCGGCTAAATCAAAACCACAAGCAGAGCAAGAAGTGGCCGAGCTAAAGGCGTATGCTGAACAAAAACACGGTATTTCTGAATTAGAAGCATGGGATTTTGGTTACTACAGCGAAAAGCTTAAGCAAGAAAAGTATGCAATTTCAGACGAAGTACTACGTCCTTACTTCCCTGCAAATAAAGTATTAAGTGGATTATTCGAAACCGTTAATCGCTTATTTGGTATTAGCGTAAAAGAAGTTACTGATTTTGATACTTATCATAAAGATGTACGCTTTTTTGAAATTGTTGATAGTAGCAATACGCTTCGTGGGCGCTTTTATCTAGATTTATATGCACGCGACCACAAACGTGGTGGTGCGTGGATGGATGACTGTATGGGTCGTAAAGTACGTGCTAACGGCGAACTACAAACTCCAGTGGCTTATTTAGTGTGTAACTTTAATAAGGCGGTTGGCGATAAACCGGCGCTGTTTACTCATGACGAAGTAACTACTTTATTTCATGAGTTTGGTCATGGTATTCACCACATGCTTACACAAGTTGATGCTGCTCCTGTTGCGGGTATTAATGGTGTTGCATGGGATGCGGTAGAGCTTCCTAGTCAGTTTTTAGAGAACTGGTGTTATGACGAAGAAGCCCTGAGCTTTATTTCAGGTCATTATGAAACGGGTGAGCCGTTACCTAAAGAGTTACTTGATAAGTTACTTGCTGCTAAAAACTATAACTCAGGCGTACAAATGCTACGTCAAATTGAGTTTTCGTTATTCGACTTTAAAATCCATAACGATTACAAAGTGGGTGATCAATGCCAAATTCAAGCAGTACTAAACGATGTACGTAGCCGCACATCAATCGTTAAACCGCCTGAGTTTAACCGTTTTCAAAATGGTTTTAGTCATATTTTTGCCGGCGGTTATAGTGCAGGTTATTACTCGTATAAATGGGCTGAAGTACTTTCTGCTGATGCGTTTTCTAAATTTGAAGAAGAAGGTATTTTTAACGCTGAAACAGGGCAAGCCTTTATGCAAAACATTTTAGAAAAAGGCGGTAGCGAAGAGCCAATGGAATTATTTAAAAAGTTTCGTGGTCGTGAGCCAAATGTCGACGCGTTACTACGTCATAGCGGTATTGCTGTTTAAAAATTAATATTTAGCACAAACCAAATTAAAGCGCCTTAATGGCGCTTTTTTATTATTTTAAAATTATTATCTAATAATTTTTAGTAATTTCATCCTACCGTACTATGCTTTTAGCACACCTAATAAAATGGACTAAGGCATGGCAAAGTTGGTATTGGCAATTGATGACGACAAGTATGTTCATCATATAATTGAAGAGTCTTTAGCAGGGTTTTGTAAAATAATTCATGCAAAAGATGGCTATGAAGGATTAAGGCTAACCAATAAATACAACCCAGATATTATTTTACTCGATATTGAAATGCCAGGTATGTCAGGTTATGACGTATGTAAAACAATAAAGCAAAGTCAAAATACTCAAGATATTCCCGTTATGTTTCTCTCATCTAAAATAGAGCTAAGCGATCGGGTAAAAGGTTACAGCGTCGGCGCATCCGATTACATTACAAAACCTTTTAACGCAGAAGAGTTGATAGCGCGAATAAAGGTACTTTACGAATATAGGCAAAAATGCGCAAAACTTAAATTGGATATAGCAAAAGCGAATAAAACAGCTGAAATAGCAATGACAGAGTCGGGCGATATGGGGCGTATAATGCGCTACGTTGGACAAAGTTATCACGCTAATAACTTTCAATCGTTGAGTGAATACTTTTTTACTTTTTTTGCACCTTTAAATTTAGATGTTGTGGTTGTGTTTTGGTATCAAAGCAAAGGTATTTTTTACAGCCAGCAAAGTGGTGTTTGCCCGCTAGAGCAAGAGCTGCTAGAGCAGCATCGACATGCTCAACGATTTGTTGATATTGGTAGCAGTACTATTATTAATTATCCCAAAGTATCCCTTTTGATAAAAAATATGCCTGTTGATAACGATGCTTTGTACGGGCGCTACAAAGATCTTTTCCCGCATATATTAGAAGTGACCAACGAGAAGGTTGTTACCATGGAAAGAAGCGAAAGCAGTTATGAGCAGGCAGCTCAAATAAGTACAGCCCTTCAAGACATTGTTAAGCAGTTAACTACTCAAAATGTAGAGCAAAACAAAAGTACTAAAATATTTATAGAACAGCTACATGAACTTGACTGCGCCATTAAGCTACAACAAACACAAGCAAATCCCGCGGATCTCACCTTATATATATCCCAACTGGATCAAACGATGCAGTTATTTGTATCGGCTAATAGTGATTTAGCCTTTATCAAATATCAGCTTAAACAGGTTGCCGAAAGCCGCAATGAACTTATATCTAATTTACGTACTAAAGCGGAAGCAGTAAAGGTTAATACTAATCATCATAGTGATATAGAGCTATTTTAGTGCTTTAAAGTAAAGCGGTTGATATACTACAGGCGTATTTTATCGTCGGAGTTTATTGTGGTTATTCAGTGTGCTTTTAAAGAGTTACGCCCTTATTTAAATGAATTAGAAACACGCTTTGGTTTAGCCCAATGGGCGCAAAATTGCAGTGGCTTTAGCTTACATTACGACGATAAAGGGTTAAGCCTATTTAAAACCGACGAGCCTAAACTAGGTGCAATTAACGTTGATTTTGTAACCGGTGCTGCCGCCCATAGGCGTAAGTTTGGCGGTGGTAAAGGGCAAGCAATTGCCAAAGCGGTTGGCTTAAATAAAGGTGCAACGCCTGTTGTACTCGATGCTACCGCAGGCCTTGGGCGAGATGGCTTCGTACTTGCCTCGCTAGGGTGCAAAGTTATATTACATGAACGTCATCCGGTTGTAGCTGCACTTTTATACGATGGCTTAAAGCGAGCCTATAGCGATATTGAAATTGGTTTGTGGATGAAAGAAAATATGAGCCTAATATTTGGTTCAAGCCATACCCTACTATCGCAATGTGAAAGCATGCCCGATGTGGTTTATTTAGATCCTATGTTCCCGCACCGCGAAAAATCAGCATTAGTTAAAAAAGAAATGCGTGTATTTCAAGAGCTTGTTGGTGCAGATACCGACGCTGACGATTTACTCGAATTCGCCTACCCACTCGCCAGCAAGCGCGTAGTAGTAAAACGCCCCGATTACGCCCCATTTTTAAATGACAAAACCCCAAGTATGCAAATTAAAACCAAAAAGAACCGTTTTGATGTCTATGTAAAAGCAGCAATGGTTTAAGCATCAAAACAAATCGGCGTTATATCCCGAGAACTGATCCATGTAAGAATTGTTATATTGGGCTAGATCTTAGGATCTAGCCTTTTGAATCTAGGATCTTATTGCACTTTCATGTTAGAATTTGCGCAATTTTTTGGCATAGCAAAGTAGCACAGTAATGATCTTAGATGATATTCGCATTGTTTTAGTTAACACGTCACATTCGGGCAATATTGGTTCGGCGGCTCGCGCCATGAAAACCATGGGTTTATCAAAACTTTATTTAGTTGATCCTGCTTGCGAAATAGACAGCCAAGCAAGTGCATTAGCTGCAGGCGCAACTGATGTTTTAGGCAATGCAGTTATTGTAGGTACCGTTGAAGAAGCTATCGCTGACTGTACATTAACGATTGGCACAAGTGCGCGCTCTCGTACGCTTTCGTGGCCAATGGTTGAACCACGTGAATGTGGTGAAAAACTCGTTGCTGAAGCGGTAAATGGCCCTGTAGCGCTAGTATTTGGTCGTGAAAACAGTGGGTTAACTAACGAAGAATTACAGCTTTGTAATTACCATGTATGTATTCCTGCTAATCCAGAATACAGCTCGCTTAATTTAGCAATGGCCGTACAAACACTTAGCTACGAAACGCGTATGGCATTTTTAAATCAACAACCTAAAAAGGTTGAAGAAGACGATGCTGTTTACCCAAGCTCAAAGCAAACAGAGCTGTTTTATGATCACCTTGAAGATACACTTTTCAAAACAGGTTTTATCATCAAACAACATCCTGGTTTAGTTATGACTAAATTACGCCGTTTGTTTAACCGAGCTCACCCTGAAGATGCCGAAATGAATATTTTACGCGGTATTCTCACCTCAATTAATAAGGCTATCCCTAAGTAACTTAGGTATAGCTATTAGTTATAAAAACCAATAGGTAAATAACTAGCTAATACTTGACTAAAATACTCAGGTAATTACAATAGCTGTAATACTTGACCAAAGAGGTCAAGTATTGAAAATTTGTTTACTCTACAATTTAAAAGTATGAGTTTCTAAATCAAATTTTTATCAAGTGATAATACTTGACTAATTTACTCTGGTAATTAAAATTTGCACTCTTTTGTGCAGGGGGCGTTATGAAGTTAACATCAAAAGGCAGATATGCCGTTACAGCTATGCTGGATGTTGCACTACACACAGGTGTAGGTCCTGTAGCCCTTGCTGATATTTCACAAAGACAAGAAATTTCTTTGTCTTACCTTGAACAATTATTTGCTCGTTTACGTAAAAATGGCCTAGTAAGTTCTGTTCGTGGACCTGGTGGTGGTTATTTACTAGGACGTGAAGCGAGCGTTATCTCTGTTGGCGATATTATTAGCGCCGTAGACGAATCGGTCGATGCAACACGTTGCCAAGGTGCCGATACCGGCTGTCAGAGTGGTATGCGCTGTTTAACACATAATTTGTGGTCAGACTTAAGCGCACGCATAGAAGAATTTTTGAATAATATTACCCTTGCTGAATTGGTGGAAAAATCAGATGTGAAAGAAATAGCATCGCGCCAAGATAACAGTATCAATAATGCAATTAAGCAGTTGGAAAACATTCAAGTAAGCTGTCAACTTTAAGGTTGACCTGCAGCGGAGAGAGAAATGAAGTTACCGATTTATTTAGATTACGCAGCGACCACGCCTGTTGACGAACGTGTTGCTAAAGAAATGATGCAATGCCTGACAATGGACGGTAAGTTTGGTAATCCTGCGTCACGCTCACACCGTTTTGGTTGGCAAGCAGAAGAAGCTGTTGACCAAGCGCGTACAGATATTGCTGATTTAATTAATGCAGACCCACGTGAAATTGTTTTCACATCGGGTGCAACAGAATCAAATAACCTTGCTATTAAAGGTGCAGCACAGTTTTACAAGAAAAAAGGTAAGCACGTTATTACCGCTAAAACTGAGCATAAAGCTGTAATCGACACATGTCGTGAGCTTGAGCGCCAAGGTTTTGAAGTAACTTACATGGACGTTGAAGAAAACGGCCTACTTGATTTACAAAAACTTGCCGACACAATGCGTGACGACACAGTACTTGTAAGCATCATGCACGTTAATAACGAGCTAGGTGTGATTCAAGATATCGCGACTATTGGCGAAATGTGTCGCGAACGTAAAATTATGTTCCACGTAGATGCAGCGCAAAGCGCGGGTAAAGTATTAATTGACGTGCAACAGCTTAAAGTTGATTTTATGTCGTTCTCTGCACATAAAGTGTATGGCCCTAAAGGTGTTGGCGCACTTTACGTTCGTCGTAAACCACGTGCTCGCCTTGAAGCGCAAATGCACGGTGGCGGACATGAACGTGGTATGCGTTCAGGTACACTAGCTACTCACCAATTAGTGGGTATGGGTACTGCGTTTAAAATCGCTAAGCAAGATTTCGAAAAAGATCACGCACACATCAGCGCCTTACGTAATCGTTTAATCGACGGCATTATGGCTGATATGGACGAAGTATACTTTAACGGCACACAAGACCAATCAGTACCTGGCATTGTAAACATCAGCTTTAACTTTGTTGAAGGTGAGTCGTTACTTATGGCAGTAAAAGACATTGCAGTATCGTCAGGTTCAGCCTGTACATCTGCAAGCTTAGAGCCTTCTTATGTATTACGTGCACTTGGCCGTAACGACGAATTAGCACATAGCTCAATTCGTTTTAGTATTGGTCGCTTTACTACCGAAGAAGAGATTGATTACACCGTCGAATTAATGAAAAACTCTATCGGTCGCCTACGTGAGATGTCTCCACTTTGGGAGATGCATCAAGAAGGTATTGATTTAGATTCAGTTGAATGGGCTCACCACTAATAGTGTGAGCACATACCCTAGCAGGTAATGAGGATAGAATAATGGCTTATAGTGATAAAGTAATCGACCACGTAGAAAACCCACGTAACGTAGGTACTCTAGATAAGAACGATCCGTCAGTGGCAACGGGTATGGTAGGCGCACCAGCATGTGGTGACGTAATGAAATTGCAAATTAAAGTATCTGCCACTGGCGTTATTGAAGATGCAAAATTCAAAACCTACGGTTGTGGTAGCGCAATTGCTTCATCTTCACTTGTAACAGAGTGGGTTAAAGGCAAAACGCTAGACGAAGCAGCGACAATCAAAAACACTGATATCAGTGCAGAGCTAGAATTACCACCAGTGAAAATTCACTGTTCAATTTTAGCCGAAGATGCAATTCAAGCAGCAATTGCAGACTACAAAAGCAAACAAGCGAAGTAAGAAGAGAAACTCATGGCAGTGACATTGACAGATGCGGCAGCAAACCGCGTACAATCATTTTTAGCAAACCGCGGTAAAGGTTTAGGCCTGCGCGTTGGCATTAAAACGACGGGCTGTTCAGGTCTTGCTTATGTACTTGAGTTTGTTGACGATTTAAACGAAGACGATGAAACTTTTGCGGCTAAAGGTGTTACCTTAATTGTTGACGCTAAAAGCTTAGTTTACATCGACGGCACAGAGCTCGACTACACTAAAGAAGGCTTAAATGAAGGGTTTAAATTTAGAAACCCTAACCAAGCAGACGAGTGTGGTTGTGGCGAAAGCTTTACCGTTTAAGATTTAAATATCTTTGTAGTATAAATAAGCCCTGCCAGTTAATGTAGGGCTTTGTTATTTTTGAAATTAATTTCTGAATTTTATTGGTTGAAGTTATGCGCTATTTTGAGTTATTTGCAATACCAGTTGACTACAATATTGATTTAGTAACAGTTAACAAGCACTACTTGGAATTACAACGTACTGTACATCCAGATCGCCACGCGAATGCGAGCAGCCGCGATAAGTTAATGGCTGTGCAAAGCGCCGCCGAAATTAACGATGCGCTACAAATATTAAAGCACCCAGTAAAGCGTGCTGAATATATGTTGAGTGAGCTAGGTGTTGATATTCGTGCAGAGCAGCAAACCTTGCAAGATCCAATGTTTTTAATGCAGCAAATGGAACTTCGCGAAGAGCTTGAAGAGCTAACATCATCAAGCGATCCTGATACTGCGATTGCAAATTTTGAAAAACAAATTAAGCAACTAAACGCGCAGTACAGTGCGCAACTTGCCGAGCAACTAGCAAGTAACGATGAGCAGCAATATCAACTTGCCGCAGATAATATTCGTAAACTGAAGTTTGTTTATAAGTTACGTGACGAACTAGAGCGCATTGAAGACAGTTTATTTGACGATTAATTACTTGCTGCAAAGCGAGCAACACGAGTTTAAAGAGCATTATGGCATTATTGCAAATTGCTGAGCCGGGGCAGAGCGCGGCACCACACGAACATAAACTAGCTATTGGTATTGACCTTGGTACAACCAATTCATTAGTTGCAACAGTACAAAGTGGCGAAGCCCGCACGTTAACTGATGAACTTGGCGCGGCTATGTTACCGTCGGTTGTTCGTTATCAAGCAGGCGGTATTACTGTTGGCGCAGAGGCTGCACAAGCAGCAACGCAAGATCCTGCTAATACACTTATTTCGGTTAAGCGTTTTTTAGGTAAAACTCAGGCTGAAATAGAGCAAAGTTATGGCCAATTACCGTATGAATTTTGTGAAGACAATGGTGCGCTAGCAATAGAAACTGCGGCTGGCAAAATCAGCCCAATTAAAGCATCAAGCCATATTTTAGCTGCATTAAGAGCACGTGCTGAGCAAAGCTTTGGTAATCAAGAAATTTTAGGGGCTGTAATTACAGTGCCTGCGTACTTTGATGACGCGCAGCGCCAAAGTACTAAAGATGCCGCAGAACTTGCTGGTATTAACGTACTACGTTTACTAAATGAGCCAACAGCAGCAGCGGTTGCTTATGGTTTAGATTCTGGCCAAGAAGGTATAATTGCCGTTTACGATTTAGGCGGTGGTACATTTGATATATCAGTACTTAGATTACACCAGGGTGTGTTTGAAGTAATGGCCACTGGTGGCGACTCAAGCCTCGGTGGTGATGACTTTGACTCATTACTAGTTGATTACTTTAAGCAGCAAACAGGTGTGTCAGCATTATCACCTTCAGTTTTACGTTTATTCATCAATAAAGCAAAAGCATGTAAAGAGGCACTAAGCCAATACGCCAAAGTAAATGTGGGTCTTGAGTTTGACGACCAAAAATACACCGTTGAAGTAACGCGCGAAACGTTTGACGAAATGGCTATGCCACTCGTTAAAAAAACGCTGCGTTCGTGTCGTCGTGCTGTAAAAGATGCTGGCATAGAAAACGACGAAGTACTGCAAGTTATTATGGTGGGCGGTTCAACCCGTATGCCACTGGTACGTAGCCAAGTACAAAGCTTTTTTGATAAAGAGCCACTGACTTCAATCGACCCAGATCGTGTAGTAGCACTAGGTGCTGCGCTTCAGGCTGATGTGTTAATTGGCAATAAGCCTGATTCTGACATGTTGTTACTTGATGTATTGCCGTTGTCGCTAGGCCTTGAAACGATGGGCGGTTTGGTTGAAAAAATCATTCCACGCAATACAACGATTCCGGTAGCACGCGCGCAAGAATTTACAACGTTCAAAGACGGCCAAACGGCAATGTCGTTGCATGTGCTGCAAGGTGAGCGTGAGCTTGTTGATGATTGTCGATCGCTTGCTAAGTTTAGCTTAAAAGGCATTCCACCAATGGCGGCAGGCGCTGCGCATATTCGTGTAACCTTTAAAGTTGATGCAGATGGCTTATTAAGTGTTTCAGCTATGGAAAAATCTACGGGCGTACAAGCTGAAATTCAAGTTAAGCCTTCGTTTGGTTTATCTGACGACCAAGTAGCTAACATGCTAAAAGAGTCAATGAGTAACGCGAAAGGTGATATGCAAGCGCGTATGCTCAAAGAGCAACAAGTAGAAGCACTGCGTGTAATAGAAGCGCTTAATGCATCACTTGCAGCTGATGGTGCATTGCTTGATGATATGCAACTAGCTAACTTACGCACTGAAATTGCAGAACTGGTAAAAGTGCGCGAAAATGCACAAGAGCCTGGCGAAATTAAAGCAGCTATCGAAAAAGTCGATAATGCGAGTAGCGACTTTGCATCGCGCAGAATGGATGCATCAATTAAAAAAGCCCTTACAGGGCAGTCAGTAGACAACATTTAAGAGAGATTAGAATGCCACAAATTGTTTTTCTTCCACATCCTGAATTATGTCCTGACGGCGCTGCAATCGAAGCACCTACAGGCCAAACAGTACTCGACGCTGCGCTTAAAAATGGTATTAGCATTGCGCATGCTTGCGAAAAGTCGTGTGCATGTACTACGTGTCATTTAGTGATTCGTGAAGGATTTGATTCACTTGAAGAAAGTGATGAGCTAGAAGATGACATGCTAGATAAAGCATGGGGCTTAGAGCCAGAGTCACGCCTTGGTTGCCAAGCAATTATAAGAGATGAAGACTTGGTGGTTGAAATACCTAAGTACAATCTCAATATCGTTAATGAAGAGCACTAGTTTTTAACGATGTATATATTAAAAGCCGCTGTTTGATACAGCGGCTTTTTTGTTTGTATGCGTTCATTTTTGTAAGTGAGGTTTTATATCTCGCTTTATTTTGCATTAAAGCTGCATTAAAACCAAATTACATGAGCGCGAAGTAAATTCGCACCTACAAGTTTGGTGTATGTATTGATGTAGGTGAGGTTTTATACCTCGCTATGTTGCATAAGCGCGAAATAAATTCGCACCTACAAGTTTGGCGTATGTGTTGATGTAGGTGAGGTTTTACACCTCGCTTGTTACTAAATTAACACGTACCTGTAATTTTTATACGTAGCCTTTAGGAGATCTATTTTGAATAATTTAACTTTCTCAGACTCATTTATTAACGGCGAATTTTATAAAACTGATACGCGCTTTAGCGTTAACGATCCCGCGACCGAAAAAAGTATTGTTGATGTAAGCGATATTGACGAGCAGGGTGTAAATAGCGCAATAACCGCAGCTCAAGGGGCTTTTGTTAAGTTAAAAACTACGAATGCAACCGAGCGAAGCGAAACGTTAATGCGCTGGTATGAGCTAGTTATAAAGCACAAACAAACACTCGCAGAGCTAATGACCAAAGAGCAAGGCAAGCCGCTCAAAGAATCGCTTGGCGAAATTAACTACGGTGCTGGTTTTATCAAATGGTTTGCAGAAGAAGCCAAGCGCAGTTACGGTGATGTAATTCCGCCAACAGATAACTCGCATCGTTTAACTAGTTTTAAGCAGCCTGTAGGTGTTGTGGCGGGNCGGGTATAACGCCTTGGAACTTCCCTGTTGCTATGGTTACTCGTAAAGTAGCTCCAGCTTACGCTGCGGGCTGTAGTTTTATACTTAAACCTTCTGAACACACGCCACTATGTGCTATTGCACTTGCTTATCTGGCCGATCAAGCTGGTTTTGTGAAAGGTGCATTTAACGTACTCGTATCACAAGATGCTAAAACAGTCGGTAAAATGCTGACTGATTCAGAAGTCGTGCGTAAGTTTACATTTACCGGCTCTACCGGTGTAGGTAAGCAGTTACTATCGCAATGCGCCGATACAATTAAACGTACATCAATGGAGCTCGGTGGTAATGCTCCTTTTATTATTTTTGATAATGCAGATTTAGATGAAGCAGTCGAAGGATTAATGGCGGCTAAATTTAGAAATAGTGGGCAGGCATGTGTTGCAGCAAACCGTATTTTTATACAGCGTAATATTCTCGACAAAGTACTTTCAAAAATCACCCCTAAGGTTGCAGCGTTAAAAGTGGCGAATGGTTTTGAAGACGATGTCGATATTGGTCCACTCATTTATCCTAAAGCCAAAGAGAAAGTACAGCAGTTAATACAAGACGCACTCGATAAAGGCGCTACGTTGATTGGCGATAATAGTGACTTAGGTGGCAGCTTTCAAAACCCATTAATAGTAAACAACGTAACTACCGAGATGGATATTTACCACGAAGAAGTATTTGGTCCAGTATTAACGGTTATTCCTTTTGATGAAGAAAGCGAAGTGCTTGCCTTGGCTAACGATGTACCATTTGGTCTAGCAGCTTATTTTTACAGCCAAAACATCAAGCAAGTCTACCGAGTTAGTGAAGGGCTTGAATTTGGTATGGTCGGCGTAAATGAAGGTGTTATATCCAACCCAGTTGCACCATTTGGTGGCGTTAAGCAATCAGGTTTAGGCCGCGAAGGCGGGCATCAAGGACTTGATGAATACCTAGAAGAAAAATACGTGTGTATAAAGATATAGCTGTTTTTTAGAAGCAAATTTAATTGCGTTTTGGTTTATTTCAGAAATATGGCAGAAAAATGAACTTTTTCTTTTACGGTTGCTACATAAAGCGCTTAATGCTACCTTTATGACCATATTTTTTGTTAATAAAACAACACTAAAAAACAAATAAAAAGTAAAAGGATTTCTATAAGTAGAAATAACCCCGTGTGTAAATGCCACCGTAAGGTGGCATTTTTTTGTTTGAATAGTTTTGTTTGCAATAAAGCTTTTTAGATGGAAATGCGCTTTTATAGCTATTAACTTATAGGTGTGTAGCCTGGTAAGTTATCAAAATCTATCTCATCTAACTGCTCAGGATTTGCATACTCATTGATATAATTTTTATAAACTTGTGACTCAATAAAAATAGCAAAAATGTCAGCATCAAGATGGTTTTTAGCAACCATTGACCCCAAAATAAATAAACATTCACTGACCGGTTTTGCTTTTTTGTAAGGCCTGTCTACCGCAGACAGCGCTTCAAAAATATCCGTAATAGCCATTAACCTTGCAGGCACCGACATTTGCTCTTTGGTTAAACCTCTAGGGTAACCAGTACCGTCAAGTTTTTCATGATGACCTAAAGCATATTCAGTAACATTGCTTAAGTGTTTAGGGAACGGCAGAGCATCTAAAATATTTTTAGTTACATCCATATGACGCTTCATTACTTCACGTTCGGCTTCGGTTAACGTGCCTCTTCGTATTGTTAAGTTTTCAACTTCATCAGCTGAGAGCAATGGTGTATTAATATCATTTATAACGAGTTGGTATTTGTTTGCAATGCGTTCAATGTGCTCAAGTTCTGCATCACCCAAAAACTCGCCTCCTACATTCACACGCTGTAATAATGCACGGTCTAATGCCAACTGTTTAAGTTCGGTATCAAGTAGTCGTTCAAATTGTTGAACTTCGATAGGTTTTTGCAGCTTCATCGCACAGATGATTTTTTGCTGATACGCTATTTTTAAATCTCGGCTAATTATTTCAAATTTAGCATCTACATATTTTATTCGATCAAAAATAGTTTCTAGTTTTGTCGACTTTTCCATAATGTGATCGGGAGTCGCGATTTTCCCACAGTCATGTAACCAGCCTGCTATATCAAGTTCATGGCGGTCAGCTTCACTCATCGAAAATGAAGCCAATGGGCCTTTATCTATATCATGGACTGCATCAGCTAACATTAATGTGAGCGCTGGTACTCTTTTACAATGGCCGCCGGTATGAGGTGATTTTTCATCTATTGCCATTGCAATTGTTTCAGCAAAGGTTGAAAAAAGATCTTCCATTCCCTTAATCAGTGTTGAGTTAGTTAATGAAATAGCGCCTAGAGAGGCAAAAGATCGAATTAAAGTGGCGAGTTCTTCACTAAAAGGAATATTTTTATTTTGCTCATCTTTAACATTTATAAGCTGAATGACACCAATAATATCATCTTCATGATCTTTCAAGGGAATTGTTAGCATGGACTCAGAGCGATAACCCGTGCGTGCATCCATTTTGCGAGCTGCGCTCATATCAAAGGGCAGGGCATCATACACGTCAGGAATATTAATCACTTCGCCAGAGTTCGCGGAGTGAGCAACAATAGCTGTTTCATTTGGTTTGCCATCAATAAAAAGATCTATATTAGGAAAATCAACAGGGCTCCCTAAAGTGCCACCTAAATAGAGATTCAATGATTTATTTATTACCGTTTCAAACTTGAGTTGTTTGTTTGGGGTAATAGAGTAAATGCTGCCAGCATCAGAATTTGCTATCGACATCACAACTTGCAGTATTTCATCAAGTAACTTAGACGAATTTTTTTCTGTTGTTAGCCTAATGCTAATATCGATAAAATGCTGAAGATTTGTTTTATCTATAATGTGCTGTCGCATATGTTTACTACTTTTTAGTATGTTTGAAGGCACCATTCCAATCCTTAGCGAGTGTTTGCAAATCAGTGCCCTTAATACGTTCGATAAAAATACTATAAACGTCAGAGCTAAATACGGTCGTGCTTTGTAGTTCTTTAAATAAGCTAAGTGCTTGTGGCCATTTTTTATTATAAAAAAGAGTTATGGCTTGCTGAGATTTTTCAACTTCATTTAACTGCTCTTCATCGAGCTTATCTATAAAGTTTATAGGCTCAAACAACTGTACCGCCGTTGTTTTTCCGACAACTTGCACTTTATCTATTAAACGAAATGAAATATGAGGGCATTCCTTCATAGTCTCTTCTGTAACAAGAATAGCTACGCCGTAAAATTTGGTCAAGCTTTCTACTCTAGCACCTAAATTAACAGTATCACCAAGAACTGTATAGGCTTTACGGTAAACCGATCCCATATCACCTACATTCATGTCGCCAGTACTTAAGCCTATACCAATTTTTATTGCAGGCTGGCTGCTTTCTGCAAATAACTGATTTATTTGCGTTAACCCGTTTATCATAGCCATTGCGGCTTCAACAGCATGGCGAGCGTGGTTTTCATCTTTTAGTGGGGCGTTCCAAAATGCCATCACCATATCGCCTACGTACTTATCAATAGTTCCGTTATGATCAAATATGATTTTGGTAATAGCTGTAAGATATTCGTTTAAGTAGTCGCTTAATTGATGAGGTGACATACTTTCGGATAAAGAAGTGAAGCTACGGATGTCGGCAAATAGCACCGTCATATTTTTTCGCTCACTTTTTTGAGATAAACTTTTACCTTGTAATATCATTTGGTCTATACGCTCAGGAGGTACATATTGGTCAAACATCGATTTTATTTTTCGGCTGTGCTTCATCTCAGCGATAGATCCAACAATGATGTAGTAACCCGCTAATATAATGATAAGTAAAAGAGGCATTAATAAAGGTAAACTAATTTTTTGTACTGACCATAAATAAACGTTTGAAAATATAACGACACTTGTGACTATAAGAGACAAAATAATAATAAAACGTGCGCTCTTACCGTGGCTAAAAAACGACAATACGCTACCAGTTAATGCAATGATGAGTAAGCTTGCTCCCAGTGACCAATTAGGTTTAGATGGAAGTAGTTCTGGGTGCATTAATCCTTCAAATATGTTGGCATGTACCTCAACACCAGGGTACTGCAAACCAACAGGCGTTGATCTTAAATCAGCGAGCCCAATTGCCGATGTGCCAATAAACGCTACAGTGCCTTCTAATTCCTCTGAGCCAATTCGCTGGGTCAAAATATCGGTAGCCGAATAATAAGGAAAGCTATGCGCACGGCCTTTGTAAGGAATTAATACTTGCCCATACTCATCAGTTTGAATCCACTTATCTTGAAACTTTATACCTTCGAATAAGGTTATATCATTTAATATATTGGAACGGGTTTCTATGTTTTCAGCAAGGGTATACAGCCGAGCAACTTCAAGTGCTAAAGAAGGGTAGAGTGTATCGCCAACTCGATTTACAAGAGCTGCTTTACGTATAAAACCATCTTCATCGCTATGTGCATTAATAAAACCGGTACCCGTTGTCGCATTTTGCAGCTTAGGAATATTTACAATAGCACCAGGGAAGTGGTTTATTTGTGAATTAGTATGATCCGCATTTGCCCATACAACACTGCTTTTAGCTGGCAAGTTTTGATTTGTGAGTTGTTCATCAATTAATAAAAAACCAAGAACAGTATCATTTTTAGATAGTGCGCTTGCTAGTTTTGAGTCTGCATCGACTTGTTTAGTAATTTCAGCAAAGGGAATAGTGTACTTTTTTGATAAATCGGGTATTTCGGACATGATTTTTGTAACAGGGTTTTCTTCCGGCTCAGAAAAAAATATATCGAATGCAATAACAATAACACCTGCATCAGTAAGCTTTGTAACAAGGTCAGCTACTTTTGAGCGACTCCAAGGAAAGCGCCCTTGTTCTTGCATGCTCTTTTCGTCGATATCAATTATTACTACAGATTCATCAATGCGCCTAGGCGCCTCTGAAAGTGTTAGTAAAAGCCGAGAGTCGTATATTATACCTTCTACGCGGTTAACTAACTTTGCGAGCGACCCAGTTGAAAATAGCTCTATTGATGCGATTAATAATGTAATAACAGCGCCAATGAAAAAGTGCTTTGAAGTAATTGGTTTTAAGGAACTAATGAGTAACGCTCCTTGATAGGCTAAAAATCAAAAACTCGTCCTTCTCGACCACATTCAATCGTTACTTGTTTTCCGTAATTTATTTGTAGGTATTTTTCTATAGCTGATAACTGCTCATCGGTTCTTGATGGGTCGTGGCTAATAATAACCACATTTTTAATACTCGCTTTTATAGCCAGCTCAGCAACCTGATCTATAGTGCTATGCCCCCAACCATGTTTAAGAGGCAAGTCTGCATCTATAAATTGAGCATCATGAATCAGTAAATCAGCGCCTTCAATAAAGTTGACCCATTCGCTAATGCTTGTTTTTGCTTTTTCTGGCGGGTTTAGCTCATTGTCGGTAACGTAAGCCACCTTTTTTTCATCCGCTTTAATACAATAAGCAGTACCACCACCTGGGTGATTTAGTTGAGCAGTCGAAACCAAAAAACCATTAAGTGTAAACTGCTTTTGAGGCGATAAATCAGTATTAAGCGTAATGTTGGCAGGTAAATCTTGATAACACACCGGAAAGTACGAACCACTCATTTGCTTTAATATGGCATCTTGGCTTTTTTTATCATCAACGTTACCCACAGCAATAGTTATATCGCGATTGGGTTGGTATATAGGTTTAAAAAAAGGAAACCCTTGAATATGATCCCAATGATTATGTGTTAGCAAAATATTGATAGGGCTTTGTGTTTCTAATAAACGTGTACCGAGTTCTACAATACCGGTACCAGAGTCTAAAATAAGATCTTTGCCATTATTTTGTTCAATGTACACACATGAGGTATTTCCCCCAAAAATGTGGGTATTACTTCCAGCTGAAGCCATTGAGCCTCTAACACCAAAAAATTCAACTTTCATAATTTTAGGCTAAGCTCCATCTTCTTCAAAATTGAATTTAGAAATACTAACATTGTTAGAGTTAGTATCATTACAGGTGCTGCTTAGGACAACTTGAGTATCATTTTGCAAGATAATTGAAGTAAATACATGTGTGCTGGCACATTGGCTTGCTTCATAAAATCCGGCACCACTGGCTCCAAACGTATTATCTAAAGTACCGTTAGTTAAAATACGCGCTAACATTCCTTTATCGTTAGCCTTGCCTGCTAAAATAAGTTGATTGCTGCTATTGAGCGCCGCACCGCTTAGCTCAGTGTCACCACTTGATGCCAAGGTATATTCACCGACACCATTTAAAGCAAAGCTAGTATCAAGCGCACCCGTAACAAGCAACCTAATAACATTGGCTTTATTTGGCGAATCAATAAGGTTTGCTATTAAATATAACTTCCCGGTTGTGTCAGTTAAAATCTGCGCTATTTTATTGTCGGTATCTGTGGTTTCTTCACCTACATATTTAAAGACCTCAGTACCGTTTGAGCTTAGCTTCAATGCAATTAGCTTTGAAGTGCCACTTAATACTGATTTACCACCAATGAAAATATCTGCATTGTCGGTATGTACGCGGTTATAGTACTCAAAGGCAGAGCCTATGATACTTCCGCCAGTGCCAAAGTTAGGCTCGAGGGTGCCTTCTGGCGTTAACATTATAACGATTGGGCTAGGAGTACCGCTTGTTACGATTGATCCAACAGAAATAATGTTACCGCTATTATCAAGTGCAATATCTGTCAGGTTTACCAATTCTGCGCCACTTACAGAGCTTGTGTATACCCCGTCTGTTGCAAATGATGTGTCTAAATTACCAGACTGATCAACTTTAGCTACAAAACCCGCTTCACCATTTTCACTATTTTTAGAGCCTGCAATAACTAATTTACCGTCGCTTTGCTCGGTTAAAGCGATGCGTGAGTTACTCAAACCTATGGCAATTTCTTTATGGCCACTTTCGCTAAAGCCAGTATCGATATCACCCGCACTCGTAAAGCGTGTTAATACTAACTTAGTCGTTGAGCCCGATTTAGCAGTTGATGCAAGAATATATTTCCCAGCATCAGGGCCATTGCTAAGCTGTAAAACGTGCATTGATTCATCGTTAGTTGCATCTACTGAATTAGTAAAGGTAAAGTAACCATTGGTTTCAAAGTTACTAAATAATGTGGCTTGGTCGTCAATTGCTGCAATAAACGGTTTTGTATTTGAATCATCGTTAACACCAGCTACCCAAATAGTGTCATTAGAGTCGATAGCTAAAGTATTGGCAAATTGCTTACCACTTATACCATCAATTATATTAATGCCGGAGGTGCCATAGGCACCATCTAAAGTACCTTCATCATTAATCCGTGCTGAAAATAATTTTTCTGAGGCTGATACGCCTGTAGTCCCCGAAAAACTAATACCATTGTTAATAGGTTCGTGTTTAATACCGGAAATTTTAGCGCCGCCATTACCATTTCCGCCATTACCATCAACATCGTAAATTGCTATACCAGCACTGCCAAAAGTGGTAATTAGTTCCCCATCTTCATTAATAGCTAATACTACGGCTTCTTTTTCACCGCTGGTTCTTGTTACATACCCACCGGCAAAGGCAGTANCCTACCGCAAAAAGTTCGTCGTCTGTATCATTATCAGATATATCAATTGTTAGTGCAGCGCCACCATTAAAGTTATTGTCATTATCGCCATCAGATTTTAAATAACGAAGTAGAGAGTCTTTTGTTCCCTCTGCATTGGTAACACTCCCTACAACTAAGTAATCAGACTTATCAAAGTTCTTAACGGCAAAGCCTTCATCATCTCGATTAGCGCCGCTAACATCTACAATAGCTGGAGTAGAGTTCTCAAAATCTAAATCTGATTTTTTGTAATGTATCCATAGGCTATCGTTTTGAGTGCCGTCAAAGTGTTTGCCCACAGCCAGTAATTTATCGCCATCAATTTCAAGGTCATTAATAACGGTAGTACTATTAAGCGTTGTACACTGAATATCTGCGCCACTATCACCGTCGTCATCATCATCATCGTCATCATCCGAACCAGTGTTTAATGTTCCAGCAAGATCCATTTTAAGTATACAAGCTTCATTATGGGTGCCATCAAAACTAGAATAGGCAATGAAAAGATCTGTACCGTCAGAAATAATAGCGGTGGCTTCTTCGTCTTGATCTAAATCGAGTATTTTAGTGCCGGTGTTATTAAAGGCAGTATTCATATCACCATTGTTTGAGTAAGAGACAATAAGAAGGTCTTTATCAGCATTGTTGGTAAAACCAACAAAATAAAGGTTGCCATTAAGCTCTATACTGTCTTTAAATTCGCCACCAGAAAAAATGTCTGAAAGATCAAGCTCTCCTGTAATTGGGCGGCCAAATGCCACATCTTCAGTTGGTATAAAAAGCTCAACTTCATCAGTAATATTAACGGTTATGTTAACGTTTGAACTTTCATTAGGGGTGCCATCATCAGTTATAGTGATATTTAAGATATATTGATTAGTTGTTTCAAAATCAAATGGGCTTTCACCTGCGGTTGATAAAACACCAGAGCTACTATTAATTTCAAATAAAGCAGTGTCACCGCCAGTTAAACTATAAGTTAAAGTCTGGTTCTCAATATCTGACGCGCTAACAGTTCCTATAATGTCACCATCTGTAGCATTTTCATTAATACTAAAAATTTGAACTGACGCTACGGGGGCATCGTTAACGGCTGTTACGGTAATGGCTACTGTGGCTGTATTGGTTCCACCATTATTATCACTAACAGTATAAGTTACTGTGGCAAGTCCATTGATATTGGTTGCAGGTGTATATTGAATTTTATCGCCAATTATCGAGACCGAGCCAATATCAGCTGAGGCTGAAGCAATCACCAAGCTATCGCCATCAGAGTCAGTATCATTTGCTAATACGTTTATCAGTATTGGTGCAGCATCTTCAGCCATGGTCGCGGTATCGTTATTGGCAACAGGCGCATCGTTTACTGCAGTTATCGTAATAGTGAGTGTAGCAGTGTTCGTTCCACCATTATTATCACTAACAGTATAGGTTATAGTGGCGAGTCCATTTTCATTCGGTGCAGGGGTGTATTGAATTTGATTGCCAACTACTGAGACTGAGCCAATATCGGCTGATGCTGCACTGATCGCCAGGCTGTCGCCATCTACATCTGAGTCATTTTCTAATACGTTTATCAGTATTGGCGCTGCATTTTCAGCCATGGTCGCGGTATCGTTATTGGCAATAGGTGCATCGTTCACTGCAGTTATAGTAATAGCGACCGTAGCGGTATTCGTTCCACCATTATTATCACTAACAGTATAAGTAACTGTTGCTAAGCCGTTGCTATCGGCTGNCTGCCGGTGTGTACTGAATTTGATAGCCAACTACTGAAACCGAACCAATATCAGCTGAGGCTGCACTTATCGTTAGGCTATCGCCGTCTTCATCTGAGTCATTTGCTAATACGTTTATTAATATTGGCGCTGCATCTTCAGCCATGGTTGCGGTATCATTATTAGCAACAGGTGCGTCGTTCACTGCAGTTATCGTAATAGTAACCGTAGCGGTATTCGTTCCACCATTATTATCACTAACAGTATATGTAACTGTTGCTAAGCCATTGCTGTCGGCTGCCGGTGTATATTGAATTTGAT